>JBAPSR010000059.1:0-11936 GCA_049281755.1 Binataceae bacterium (SeqCode) | reverse complement strand
GCGTCGAGACCTTCGCCGACGACAAGTGCACCGGAGCGACCTCGGGCAAGCTCCTGCGTCACGGCCACGCCTGATACTGCACGGCCATTTTGAATCCAAAGCGGGAGCGGCCAATCCGCTCCCGCTTCGAGGTGATCAATTCTTTTGCGCGAATGCTGCCGCAAGCTCGCCCGCCATCCGGCCACTTGCGGCAGAAGCATCAGAAAGTAACGAGTGCGCGCCTACCCAATCACCGGCGATGTAAAGGCCCGAAAAGCCTGGCACCGCTACCTCCGGGCGCCCGGCAAGACCGCGATATCGGGCCAGCGGCTCCGAACACATAACCGGCATCTTCCAGAAGAATTGATTGGCACGAACATATGAGCGCCAACCCGGCTGGACCAAATCAGCGAACCCCTCGAGCTCCGCCAGCATCGACGTTTTGTCAGGCTCCTGGTCCGGCTGCAGGTATCGCAGAATATGGACCAGCGCACCGCCCTCAGGCGCCAAGCGGGCAGCGGCACTGTGAACCGACAGATAAAGTGGTTCATCGAGGCCGAGAGCAAAATTGTGCCGCGGCTCGGGCAATTGCGATAGTCCAAGGTCCAGGCATGCGGCATAGACCGCAATCGATCGGTCGACTGCGATCCGCATCGCCTCCGCGTAAGGGAGCAGTTCCAAAGCATCCTGCGGCGGCAAAGCAACGACGACGGCGCGCGCGGAAACTGAGTTCCCGTTACTGGTCTCGACGCGCCACGATTGCCCCGGCTTAATCGCGGTTACCCGCTGGCCAACGCCGAGGAGACATCGGCCGGCATCGGCGCGGGCCGCCAGCGCCGAGACCAATTGGCTCCAGCCATCGTCCACGTAAACGACGTTGTTCGACAGGGCGCGATGAAGCTGCTCGAACAGCGCCGCACCGTCGGCGGCATCAGGATCGTGCACGTAACTGGTCAGGCGCAGCATCGCGAAGATCAACTCCCGGACGTGCGGCGACTGCGAGAACTCTTCCACGGCTTGGCGGGCGTTCACGCCTGCGCCCGCCTCCGGCGCCGACTTGCCGAACCGGGCGAGCGCGGCTCCTACCTCTGCCTTCACCGCCGATGGATACAAGGTCGTCTCTGCGAGCGCAGACCGACCGTATGGGGCCAGGTGGAGTGTTCGATCCCGGACAAAGTAGCCGGCCACCAGATTGGGCACGCTGCCTCTTGCAACCACTCCCTGGTCGCGAAGCGCAGTGTCCAATGACCCGCCGCGATACATGGCGTGCGCGCCGTAATTGAAACAAAATCCTTCCTTTACGCGGGTCCGCGCGCGTCCTCCGAGTTCCGGTGAAGACTCATAGAGCGCGACTCGGGCCCCGGCGCTCGATGCAAATGACGCGGCGCACAGCCCCGCAAGGCCCCCTCCGACCACGACGATATCGAAGTCTCGCATGCGACCCATCCTTCTAATTCGGATACTTTGCATCCTAATTAACATGGATGATAGTTGTCCGCAATGCGAATCGCGGAAGGTATCGAATGGGCGGTCCATCTCTGCGGCGTGCTCGGCGTGGTGCCCCCTGGATTGGGGCTGCCGGCCAGCCGGCTCGCCGAGTTTCACGATCTGCCACCCGCTTATCTGGCCAAGCACCTGCAGGCGCTATCGCGAGCGGGAATTGTAGCGGCCAACCGCGGCGCCAGCGGCGGCTATCGTCTGGCCAAACCGGCCGCCAAGATCACTTTGCTGGACATTACTTTGGCGATCGAAGGGCCGGAGCCCGCATTTCGGTGTACTGAAATCCGTCAGCAAGGCCCGTGCGCGGCAGCACCTTCAGCATGCAAGCACGCCTGTGCGATTGCGAAGGCTTTTGCGGATGCGGAGACGCAGTGGCGCAAAGCCCTCGCTTCGATTTCTGTCGCAGATATCATCACGACAGCCGCCAGCGAGTCATTCGACAGGGAGCGCAGACGTACATTCCAAGCCTGGCTGAACGGCGCCGTGAAATAACCGCGGCACTGCGGCATACGCGTTGGAGAGTGCGGAACCTATCGCGCCGCGGGCGTTCTCATTTACCGGACCGTTCTTGGCCTTCGAAGACGTAGGGTTCCAGCGTCGATTGTGCTTCGACCCGGAACTTGTGCCATCTGCCGCCGCCGTAATATGCGAGGCTCCCCGGCTTCGCGTTGCCTTCACCGTTGTAATAGGAAATGCAATCGCGAAGCGGCGCCGTCGCGACGTCGACATCGCGGCAATGCTCCACGTAACGCTCTTCCGGTTCCCTTTTGACATCGACGATGAGCGCGCCGCGTTCGCGCATAGTGCGCAACATCCACACGACGTAGTCGCCGTGCGCATCGATCGCGTCTGTAAAGTTGAAGCTGCCGCCGCCGCCCTGTGGGCCGGTGACGATGAACAGGTTGGGGAAGCCGTGGCTATGCAGGCCCAGGAAAGTTCTGGTCCCTTCCGTTTCCCACTTATCCTTCAAAGTGCGACCGCCGCGGCCGGTTACCATGTTGAAGGTCGAGGTGCCCATCCACTGGAACCCGGTCGCATAGATCAGCACGTCGAGTGGATATTCGACGCCCTTGTGGACGATGCCGCGTTCGTTTATCTCGCTGACGCCGCGCGGCGCGGTATCAACCAGATGGACGTGCGGCAGGTTGAACGTCTGCAGATACTCATCATGAAAGGTCGGCCGCTTACAGCCATACGGGTAGTAAGGCTTCAATGCCGCCGCGGTCTTCGGATCCCTGACTAACGTGTCCACGCGAGCGCGAATCTGCTCCATGATACGGAAGTTAGAATCGAGCTGCTTCCGCAGCAGCTCCTCCGGCGATATCTCATGCTCGTGTTTCTTGGGCGGCCTGATGTCTTTGATCTTGCCGGCCAGGTAGTCGTCGTTCGCCTGAATCGCCGTGCGGCCCTGCGATATCTTCGAAAATCGTGCGCGCCTCGCGCGGGCCCATCCGGGCTCCGTGGGCCAGGTCGCCCGTTCTTCATCGGTCGTGGCGCGCTGGTCGCGCACGTCGACCGAGGACGGCGTGCGTTGGAACACATAGAGCTGCCCGGCAATCTTCGCGAGCTCCGGCACGGCCTGCACCGCGGTAGCGCCGGTGCCGATGATCCCGACGGTCTTGCCGCGAAGGTCGATATTGTAGTCCCAGCGCGAGGTGTGAAAGGACGCGCCTTTGAACTTCTCCATGCCTGCGATGCGCGCCAGCTTCGGCGTCGTGAGGATGCCGTTGGCAAGGATCACGAAGCGCGCACGCATCTGGTCGCCGCGATCAGTCTCGACGATCCAGCGGCCCGATCCTTCGTCCCAGGTAGTTGCCGCGACCGTCGTATGGAACAGGCAGTGGTCGTAGAAGCCGAACTTCTGGGCCAGGTTTTGGCAATATTCCAGGATCTCGAAGCCCGACGCGAACTTCATCGACGGGACATAGCCCATCTCCTCGAGCAGCGGGAGATAGCTGTAGGATTCGACGTCGCAGGCGATACCGGGATAGCGGTTCCAGTACCATGTGCCGCCGACATCGCCACCCTTCTCGCAGAAGCGCACGTCGGTGAAGCCCGCTTCGCTCAGCTTGTGCCACAGCAACAACCCGCCGAAGCCGGCGCCGACCACCAGTATCTCGCATTCGTCGGTCAACGCTTCGCGCTGGATCGGCGGCTCCGAATATACGTCGTCCAGATACTTCTTGAACTCGCCTTCCATCGACATGTAGTCGGCTGCGCCGCGACGGGCCTCCTTGAATTCGCGGTACTTGGCCTGCTCATCCGCATTAAAGGTCGCGCCGGGCGGCAATTCCGGCAACTCCTTAAGCTTCTGATCGGCAAGGACGGAGTAGCCCTTGCCGGCGATTTTTTCGGAAGCCTTGGCCGCGCGGGTGTTGAAGACTTTCAAGCCGGTCTCGGGGTCGATACGGACTGCTGCGTTCATTTGAGTTCCTCGATGTTGCAAAACCATCTTAGCGAAGATCGGCTTTACCGTGACAGGGGCGGCTCCCGGCGCGCCGTAATCGCTCGCCTAACGGCCCATCTTCAGCAGGTCATCGCCTGCCCATCCGTCTTTGATCGGCACCATGAAGTACGGCATCAGACTCATCTTGCTGAATTTCCACTGACCGTCGCGCTTTACGTATTCGTCGTTGTAGCGCGCGGCGACCACGTAGCTCTCGCCGTTATACACCGGCTTGGCTTCGAGATATGCGAACCCGTCGGCACGATCGCCATCGATATGGATATGGATCACGTGATTGTGAATAAACTGCCGCACGCGATAGAGACCGCGGCGCGGCTGCCCGCTCTCGGAACGCCTGCTGCCGAGGCCCGAGAAGAACTCCCTGATCTTGTCGCGTCCCTTTGCGTTGCCGAGATGGCCAAACTCGAGCTCTCCGTCTTCGCTGAACAGATTCGGGATCTCGGCCACTTTCCCGTCGTTGATGCATTCGTGGTAGCGCATGCGCAGATCACGGATCGCCTCGCGGTCGTATAGTTCCGATACTTTCGCTTCCAGATTGCTGATCCGATCTTCGAGGCTCGTCGTCGCCATGGCTGATCCTCCTGTTCGCCCGGGATTCTAAGCGCGCACGGTTTTAGCTGTCCATCGCGAGACACCTGCGCGATCGGTTGGACAGATTCGTCCGGCAAATTCTACAATCGGCGCAATCGAGGAACTGTTCGAGGTCGCGGTAATAATCAGGAGGCTTCAGCGATGGCGAAATACACCTTCATCGTGATGACCAATCCGGTCGAAGGCAAAGAGGCGGAATACAACGATTGGTATAACACCCATCATGTGCCGGATGTGTTGAACGTTCCCGGATTCGTATCGGCACAGCGCTTGCGCCTCGCCGACGCACAAATGGGACGCGCGCAGAGCCGCCCGCACAAATACCTCGCTCTGTATGAAATCGAGACGGACGACCTGGCGGGTGCGTTAAAGGAATTGCGCGCGCGCGGAGGAACCCCGGAAATCGTTGCGAGCGACGCGATCGATATGAAAAACGTTGCGACCTTTGTCTTCACGCCGGTGGCGGAGAAGGTGAAGGCCTCCGATGTGAA
Source organism: Binataceae bacterium (SeqCode) (assembly GCA_049281755.1). Lineage (GTDB taxonomy): Bacteria > Desulfobacterota > Binatia > Binatales > Binataceae > JBARDN01. Next base: position 6,908 of record JBAPSR010000059.1, on the reverse strand, counting down.
ACGGCCGCGCCGCGTCGCCTGAAACTTTGTCCGCGCACCGCGTCAGCTTATAGGGGTTAATCGTGGCAATCTCGATCGAGAAAATACCGGGCGTGAAGAATAAGCTCGGCGAAGGTCCGGTATGGGATGTCGCTGAACAGGCGCTCTATTGGATCGACGGCAATGCGCCGGCGATCTACCGGCTCGATCCGAAAACCAACAACGTAAAGAGTTGGAAGATGCCGAAGCAGATCGGCTCCTTCGCGATCCGTGAAAAAGGCGGCGCCATCTGCGCGCTGAGCGACGGCTTCTATTTCTTCGATTTTGATTCGGGCAACACGACGCCGGTGCCGAACGGAATCGTCGCCAGGCCGGGAACCACCTTCAACGACGGCAAGACCGATGCGCGCGGAAGATTCGTCGCCGGCACGCTGGACACGAAATTCGCGACCCCGGCGGGCTCAGTCTTCAGCATCGATGGCGCTCTGAAACCCGCCGTTATCGAGCCGGCGATCGGATGCACCAACGGGCCGTGCTTCAGCCCCGACAATCGCACGTTCTACCTATCGGACAGCGTCACGCGGACCATCTACGCCTACGACTATGATCTCGCCACTGGGACGGTTTCAAACAAACGCGAGCTCGTGAAAGTGAAGGGGATGGGCGGAGTGCCCGACGGCGCGACCGTCGACGCCGAGGGCCATCTCTGGTCGGCGATCGCGGGCGGCGGCAAGTTCGTCTGCTTCAATCCGGACGGCACCATCGCGCGCACGGTTGAGGTTCCAGTCCCGATCATCACCAGCGCAATGTTCGGCGGTGAAAACCTTGACGTGCTTTATGCGACATCGATCGGGATGAAGACGCTCAACATGGAACCCGGCCTCGATGGCGGCGCGCTATTCGCAATCAAGGGACTCGGCGTAAAAGGAAAGCCCGAGCCCCGATTTGCGGGATGAGTCGGAACGCAAGCGCGCCATGAGCCGCCGGCATTGGAGCGGTAGCCCATGTTGCCGCTTCAATAGGAGGTTTCTCATGCCGGGGATATATTACCGCGCCGCCGATATTGGTGGCCTCAAGATTTCCTATCGCGAAGCCGGCCGGCCAGACGCCCCAAACTTGCTGTTGTTGCACGGGTTTCCTAGTGCCGGGCATATGTTCCGCGATTTGATTCCACTTCTCGCCGACAGTTTTCACCTCGTGGCGCCTGACCTGCCAGGCTTCGGTCAATCGGACCTGCCGCCCCGCGACAAGTTCAAATACAGCTTCGAAAATCTTGCCGATGTAATCGATCGCTTTACCGAGGTGGTCGGGTTGAAACGGTTCGCGATCTACATCTTCGATTACGGCGCTCCCGTGGGCTTGAGGATTGCTCTAAAGCATCCGGACCGCATATCCGCGATCATCTCGCAGAACGGCAACGCTTACGAGGAAGGTTTGAGCGACGGTTGGAACCCGATCCGGGCCTATTGGGAAAACCCATCGCAGGCCAACCGCGACGCACTCCGCGTTTTCCTCAAGCCCGAGACGACCGTTTGGCAATACACACACGGCGTCTCTGATGCGACTACGGTTTCGCCCGATGGATACTCGCTCGATAATTTCTATCTCGCCCGGCCGGGCGCAGACGAGGCGCAGCTCGACTTATTCGGTGACTACAGGACTAACGTCGCGCTTTACCCGAGCTTCCAGAAGTATTTCCGAGAGCACAAGCCGCCGCTGCTGGCGGTGTGGGGAAAGAACGACCCCTTCTTCCTGCCGCCAGGCGCTGAAGCGTTCAAACGCGATATTAGCGGCGCATCCGTGCGCTTCTTCGATACCGGACACTTCGCGCTGGAGACCCACGCCGCCGAGATTGCGGCAGCGATCTGCGAGTTTCTCGTCCCTTAGGTTCATGACTCAGTGCGGCCAGTTCTCGCACGCAATGGTTCGCACTGATCAGTCGGAGAACCATTGTGCGTGCAATCGTTCTCGAGAAGTTCGCGGGCTCGAGAGCAACGCGAAACAAATTGGAGTGTAATTCAGATGAACGCTCTTCCTCTAATCGTCTTCGACGTGAATGAGACCCTACTCGATCTCACGACCATGGAGCCGACGTTCGAGCGTATCTTCCGCGACAAAGGCGCCATGCGCCTTTGGTTCGCTAACCTCATCATGTATTCCGCAGCTCTGACGGTAGCGGGATGCTACGTGCCTTTCACGGATATCGGTTCGGCTGTGATGAAGATGCTCGCCGACACGCGCGGCATAAGAATCCAGGATGCGGATAAGAAGGAACTCTTTGAAAAATTCTCGACGATGCCTCCCCATCCGGAGGTGCCGGCAGCTCTCCAGAAGCTCCGCGGGGCAGGATTCCGGCTATTCACGTTGACAGACAATTTGCAGGAGGTGCAGGCGCGTCAGCTCGAACACGGTGGGATCGTCGATCTCTTCGAGCGGCGTTTCAGTGCAGACGGCGTTAAGCATCATAAACCTTCGCCGCAGGCGTATGCCTATGTTGAGAACGAACTCGGAGTCGAGCCGTCTCAGCTTTGTCTTATCGCTTGCCATACATGGGACACTCTGGGTGCTGTCGCTGCGGGCTGGGAGGCTGCCTTGATCAAGCGGGGGGGCAACGAGGTCCTGGGAGTCGGCCCGCAGCCGCAGATCGTCGGTGCAAACTTGAACGACGTCGCCGATCAGTTGATCGCGCGGCACCGGCAGAGAACCAATTTCGCGTGAGAATGTGAGTGTTGTGCTGGTGCACGGCGCTTGGGCTGACGGATCGAGCTGGGCCAAAGTCATCGGACCGCTGGCTGCCGAAGGCGTCAGGGTGCTCACGGCTCTGTTGCCCCTGACCTCGTTTGCCGAGGATACGGCGGCCGTTGAGCGCACGCTGGAGCGAGCTTCGGGGCCGGGTTGTTCTTGTGGGTCACGCCTACGCTGGGGCCGTGATCGCGGCTACACGGGCGGGACGAATGCACGCCCGGGGGTGCGGTCACATCCGGTAGACCATGCGTCAATCCTTACAGCGCCTGGCCCCGTCGTCGACATCACACGCGAGGCCATTGGGGAAGCGATCAGCGGCTGATTGCCATCGTTTTGTATGCGCCAGGAGCACCTTCATCAAGCTCGGACAACCCATGATCACTATTAGGGAGATGGGCAAATGGCTGACGCAGAAAAATACGAAACTCTAGTTCTAGGAAGCGGAGAAGCAGGCAAGTGGATCGCCTGGACGATGGCCGATGAGGGTCGCCGCACGGCGATGGTCGAGCGGAGATGGCTCGGTGGTTCATGCCCGAATATCGCATGCCTGCCGAGCAAGAATGTGATCTACTCCGCGCGAATAGCATCGCTGGCGCGGCGTGGCGCTGAATTCGGATTGGAAATGGATCAACTCCGAATCAACATGGCCGGCGTTCAGCAGCGCAAACGCAAGATGGTGGAAGCGGAGCATCAGTTCCACGCCAAGCGTACCGCGGACGCCGGAATAGAATTGATCATGGGCGAAGGCCGCTTCGTCGCTCCGAGAACGATTGAGGTCGCGCTCAACGATGGCGGCACTCGACGGATTGTTGGAGAACGTGTGTTCCTCGACCTGGGTTCGCACTCGACGATGCCCAATGTTCCCGGGCTCGCCGCGTCGAATCCAATGACCCATATCGAGTTGCTCGATCTCGATCGTCTGCCGCGTCATCTCATAGTGATTGGCGGCGGCTATATCGGCCTTGAACTCGCGCAGGCGGTGCGGCGGTTCGGATCGGAGGTGACGGTAGTCGAACGAGGCGCGCAGCTCGCCGAGCGGGAAGACCCTGACGTCGGCGCCGCTCTGCTTGATTTGTTTCACGACGAAGGAATCCAGGTATTGCTCGGCACTCAGGTCCTTAAGGTCGAGGGACATTCAGGGAAGGAGATTCGCGTCTATACTAAAGACAACTCCGGTGAACGGATCGTCGAAGGTACTGATCTCCTCGTCTCCGTCGGTCGGACGCCGAATACGAAAGGAATCGGACTGGAGCAAGCGGGCATCGAGCTCGACCAGCGCGGTTATATCAAGGTCAACGACCGGCTGGAGACGACCGCATCCAAGGTGTGGGCGATGGGCGATTGCGCGGGCAGTCCGCAATTCACACACGTCGCGTATCACGACTTCCGCGTCGTGCGTGACAACTTGAAGGGCGGCAATCGAAGCACGAAGGATCGCATCGTGCCGTTCTGCATGTTCACCGAACCGGAGCTGGCGCGCGTTGGCCGCAACGAGATCGAGGCGAAGCGCGACAAAATCGAATATCGCGTTGCGAAACTGCCGATGGCGAATGTGCTCCGCACCCATACTATTGCCGAACCGCGCGGCTTTATGAAGATGCTGATCGGCAAAGAGAGCGACCAAATCGTGGGCTTTACCGCTTTTGGTATCGAGGCAAGCGAGCTGATGGCGGCAGTTCAGACCGCGATGGTTGGGCGACTGCCGTACACCGTGTTGCGCGATGCGATCTTCGCTCATCCGACCATGTCCGAGGGGTTGATCTATCTTCTAGGACAAGTCGAAAGCACCTAGGGATTCGCTGGTTTTGTATGTGTCAGGAAGCAGCACCAAAGATAGCCAATTTGTAGTCGGTGCCCGGGTTATCCAGAAAGCCGCATCGGGGCTAGGCGGCGATGCCGACATCGTCCAGATATCGGCACAAGGCCGCTATCTCGCCGGACGACACGATTGCGCCGATATAGCCGTCCGGCCGGACCAATACCCAGTCGCCTGCCGAGAGGCCGTAGGCGTCGCGAACGTATCCGCTCTCATCGATGATGTCTCCGCGCACGCTGATCGGATGGATATGCAAGTCGCGGCGTGGCGCGATCGCCCCACGATCGACCTCGTAGCCGAGCAAAGTCCAGTGCGGACCCTGAAAGAGTTTGAACAGCCGCGTGGGTTGGCCCGCCGCGCCTCTGATGGGAGCGTCCGGGGCGCGGTCTCCCGCCATCACGCGTTCCGGAGATCGCGCCGGTTTATTGAGAGACAGGCTTGATTGGGGATAGCCCAGATCGAGCTGATGCGTCTCGCGACCGCGCCGCATACTGCCCCGCTCTCTGGCGGCCTGCAGCAGTTTGGTCGAGAGGCCGAGCATCTCCGCCGCGATCGGGCGACGTTCTTCCTCGTAGGTCGCGAGCAGTTTCTCTGGCGCCCCGTTGATGACGGCCGCAAGCTTCCATCCAAGATTATAGGCGTCCTGCACGCTGGTATTTAGACCCTGGCCTCCTGTCGGCGGATGGATATGAGCAGCGTCGCCGCCGATGAGGACGCGGCCGACCTGGTATTTGTCGGCCATGCGCGCGTTCATCTCATAAGCGGAACCCCACGCGACCTCGCGAATCACTATGTCCTTTCGGCCGGTGCGCGCGGCCGCCCATGCCGTCAATCCCTCGGGCGAGAAATCCATATCGCCTTCCATCGGGATCGGCGCTTGCACCTGTAACATGTCGGTTCCGCGCAGCGGACAGAATGAGATCTGCGTTCCCATCGAGCCTTCGTTGAACCGATGCCACGCGTCGGTGCCGAGGCCCTCCAGCCGAACGTCCGCGACCACGGCGCGGACGCCCAGGGTCTTGCCCGGGAATTCGATGTTCAACGCGTGCCGCACGTAGCTCTTGCCGCCGTCCGTGCCGACCAGATAGCTCGCCCGCACGGTCTCCTCGCCGTCAGCGCTCATGACATGAGCCGTTACGCCCTCGGCGTCCTGCTCGAAAGCCGTAAGCTCGCTACCGAAATGCGGACGGCGCCCGAGTTCCGCGAGTCGCTCGCGCAGCACCGCCTCGGTCAGGAATTGCGGCACCATCAGCGGGATCAGATAGGGCTCGTCCGGCGTGGCCGCGTGCTGCTCCATCACCGGCGAGTCTTCATAACTTCCGTCTTCCCGATATTCGCGCTGCGGTGGATAGGTCCCGCCGACGGCCACGAGCCGATCGATGACGCCGAGATCCTCGAACACTTCCTGGCTGCGCGGCTGGATACCCTTGCCGCGCGAGCCCGCGAACGGGCTGGGCAGTTTGTCGATTAGGCGAAACGCGACGTTGCGGCGGGCCAAATCAATCGCCAGGGTCAATCCTGCCGCCCCGGCGCCGGCGATCAGAACCTCGGTCGTGAACTGCTGTTTCATGCAGGCAACTCCTTCACTGCAAGTTAATTATGTGTATTATACGCATAATGGCGAGTAAACCATCAATCGGAAACGGGCCCGCTAAATCCATGAGCAACGAGATTCGCCGCCTCCACCATACCCTCATCGACTTGCTCGGGATGATGAACCGGCCACAGCGCGACACGGCGCTTATCCGGGAAGCCGGCATCTCCCTGGACCGGGCGCTGTTTCCCCTGCTGGTCGGCATCGAGCGAAGGGGACCGATCGGCGTGGGCGAACTGGCGGACCTCGTGGGGCGGGATTACACGACCGTCAGCCGCCAAGTGGCAAAGCTTGAAAGCTTAAGGCTCGTCGCCCGCCGCGCATCAAGAGGCGACAAGCGGGTGCGCGAAGCGACGATCACGGCCAAAGGGCGCGCGATGACGGACGCCCTGGACGCAGCCCGTCAACGCATCGCGTCGATCCTGCTCGCTAACTGGAACAAGAAAGACCTCCAGGACCTCGCCCGCTTGATGCGCAGGTTTGCAGATGATCTTCTCGCCTGGCGCGCTTGAAGTACTGTCTGGGGCCATCGGAAACTGTCTCGGTACGAATCGGGAGCATGATGGCAATCGATGTGAGACCGTGCTCATGTACAAGTAAATTCCAGACGGCGGTCGAGAGCGATGAGCGAGCGGCAGGCTGGTACAATTCGGATCGGAACCTCAGGGTTCAGCTACAAGGAATGGGTCGGCGGATTCTATCCGCCGAAGACGCCCGGCGCGAAGATGCTCGAGTACTACGCCGAGCGTTTGCCGACGGTTGAAATCAACATGA
>JBAPSR010000058.1:0-1628 GCA_049281755.1 Binataceae bacterium (SeqCode) | reverse complement strand
CTCGATCAGCTCGGTGACGCGATCGTCGGCAGTTTTGGAAGCATGCGGCGAGCCCACGGCCGCCACGAAAAACAAACCGGCGATATTTCCATGGCCGTCGATCGAGACTTGTGCAGCGAGTCCGCTCGGACGCTCAAAATTAAGATTCGCCGTCCGAACGTCCATCCCGTTAACCGAGGTTCGGCTGGTAATCTCAAATGATTCGAGCTTTCCGTGAGTGCCTGTAACTTGCTGCCAGGCGCTTTCGACTTGGGGAAAGCTGGCCTGCACCTGCGGGCTGCAATGACGCTGCGCCGCCGTGTAATCATTGGTTTGCAGCGCGGTTAGAAGCTCGGTGGTGCGCTGATCGGCGAGATCCGCCATCGCAATTCCTCGCAGTACGACAACCGCCGTCAACACCAGCACTGTAACCGCAATGAAACCGCGTACCGGTATCTTCATGCGTCCGCCCATCAGACTTCGATCATCTCGAGCCGGCGCCGGAGCTTCAATTCGAGCCGAGGCGGACCAGTGCGTTGCGTGCTTCCTCTTCGGCGGATGATTGGGCGGGGTCGGTGCTGTGCGCGGCGTTCCTGAAATGATCGATCGCGGCGCTGCGATTGCCTGCCGCTTCGTACGCATGTGCGAGGTTAAGTTCGGCGCGCGGATTGTTGGGGCAGGCCGTGAGCGCGTCCTGGTAGTAGCCGATCGCGTGAGTGAAATCGCCCGACGCGAGCTTGTCGCCGCCGTGGCGAGTCGCCTCGGCCATCACGGAACTGTCGCATCCGCCGGCGGACGCGATTCGGGTCGAGGTTGAAGCGGAAGCAGATGAAGCGCCGCCGCCGTAACTCTGCTGCTGCGCCAGCATCTTCTGAATCTCCATCTGATTCTGCTCGATCTGCGCCTGCTGCTGCTGGACCGCCTGCGCGTTGGCCTGTAGCGCGGCCTGTTCGCACGCCGGAAGCATCGAGGCGAGTCCGAGGGCGGTTAGGATGATCAAGGCCAGATGGATACGGTTGCGCGCAATCATATGCGCTTCAAAATGGGCGAAGCGGGCGGCCAATGTCAATCGAGACGTGATGCGGGAAAGGCGTGCGGCGCGATGCACTCGGGCGCGGATTCTGCTACCTTCGCTCGGGGAAAAGAGGGCTCGACGTAAATGACAAACAAAAAACTGGCGATAGCAGTCGCCGTCACGGGGTTGTTCATGGCCGCGAGTATCATTCGCGCGATCGGCGCGACAAGACCTAAGGTTCCTCCTGTCAGCGCGGCGGTCTCGCTGCAGCGCCTGCTCGACGGAAATCGCCGCTTCTCTACCGGCAAGATGGAGCATCCGCGGCAGACGACGGCGCGCCGCGACGAGGTCGCCCAAGGGCAGTATCCGTTCGCGGCAGTCCTGGCGTGCTCGGACTCGCGCACGGCGCCCGAGATAGTTTTTGATCAGGGGCTGGGCGACCTCTTCGTGGTGCGGGTAGCGGGCAACGTGGCCGATCATCTGGTGATCGAGAGCCTTGATTACGCCGTCACTCATCTGAACGCGAGGCTGGTGGTCGTGATGGGGCATACGCATTGCGGCGCGATCAAGGCGGCGGTCGAAGGACACGACGAACCCGACGAGGACGTGGGTCCGATGCTGCGCGAGCTCAGGC
>JBAPSR010000057.1:0-9169 GCA_049281755.1 Binataceae bacterium (SeqCode) | reverse complement strand
GGATCATCGTCGATCAGGCCACGCTCGGACTCGGCGCCGTCGTGGTGCCGCTGTACACCACCAGCGGCGTCGAAGAGACCCGCCACGTGATCGGAGACTCGGGTGCGAGGATCGTCGCGGCCAACGGGCCCGAGCATGTGAAGAAGCTGCTCGAGATGGCGCCGTCGATCCCCGAGATGACGGCGATCATCGCGATCCATCACGGCGCCGAGCCGCAACCTGCCGCGAACGGCGGACCTCCGGTAATGACGCTCGAGTCCGCCAGCGCCGATCCGATCGCGCCAATCACTACTGGCTCGCCCGAGGATCTGGCGACGATCATTTACACTTCGGGCACCACCGGACCGTCCAAGGGCGTGATGCTCACGCACGGGAACATCCTGGCCAACTGCTACGACGCGCTCGAGGCATTGACGCTTCGCGACACCGACCAGACGCTCTCGGTTCTGCCGATTGCGCATTCGTTCGAGCGCACGGCGGGCTACTACGCCGTCACGATGGCGGGGGGATCGATCGCGTTCGCCGAAGGGCTGACCTCGATCGCGGCGAACCTGCAGGAGATCCGGCCGACAGTGCTGCTGGTGGTGCCGCGGCTGCTCGAAGTGATCTATAGCCGAGTGATGAAGCAGGTCGAATCGGGGCCGGCATTGCGGCGCGCGATGTTCAATGCCGCCGTGTCGGTCGGCAAGCAGGCTTCGGAGTACCGGCATCATGGCAAGAGCGTGCCGCCGCAGTTCGCCGTTCCGATGGCGCTGTTTCGCAAGCTGGTCTTCGCGCGTATCAACGCGGTCTTCGGCGGACGGCTACGTTATCTCATTTCCGGCGGAGCGCCGCTGCCAAAGGAGATATTCCGTTTTCTTGCTGCCGCCGAGGTTCCGATCGTCGAGGGTTACGGGCTCACGGAGGCGGCTCCGGTCGTGTCGGTGAACCTCGATCGCGGACGGACTCGAATCGGCACCGTCGGCCGCGCGCTCGCGAGCGTGCAGGCGAAAACGGCGCCCGACGGCGAGCTTCTGCTGCGCGGACCCAACGTGATGAAGGGGTACTACAAGCGCGAGGACGACACGCGCGAAGCGATCGACGGCGAAGGATGGCTGCATACCGGCGACATCGCGAGTATCGACGCCGAGGGCTACATCGCAATTACCGATCGCAAGAAAGAGATCATCGTGCTTTCCGGGGGCAAAAATATCTCGCCGGCGAATCTTGAGACTCGGCTTGCTACCGATCCGTATATCGCGCAGGCGTGCGTGATCGGCGACCGCCGAAAGCATCTGGCGGCGCTGCTGGTCCCGAACCTCGAGAACCTGGGCGACTATCTGAAGAGCAACGGACTCGACACGAAGCCGCCCGAAGAACTGGTCGAGACGCCCGCGTTGCGCCAGTTATTCGGATCGAAGCTCAAAGAGTTCAACAAGCCGCTGTCGGACGTCGAGGCGATTTCGGCGTTCACGCTGGTGGCGCGTCCGTTCTCGCAGGAGAACGGCGAGCTAACTCCGACGCTGAAGCTCCGCCGCAAGGTCGTGCAGGAGCACTACCGCGAGCAGATAGAATCGATGTATCGGGACTGAGATTTGATATTCTGGAGACACCTTCGATCACGATGCCCGAATACACCGGCAGATTTGAATCCACCGTCCCCTACTACGCGCGTTTTCGCCCGCGCTATCCGGCGGCGCTATTCGAGTTGATCGCCGCGCGACGCGGGCTGGACGGCCGCGGGCGGCTGCTCGACCTCGGATGCGGCCCCGGGTTCATCGCGATCGCGATGGCGCCCTACTTCGCCGAGATTGTCGGCGTCGATCCCGAGCCCGCGATGCTTGACGCGGCACGCCACGAAGCCGAGGCCGCGCGCGTCAAGCTAACGCTCGTTGCCGGAAGCTCGCAGACTCTGGGCTACGAGCTCGGTGCGTTCCGGATGGCGACGATGGGGCGCTCGTTCCATTGGATGGACCGTGACGCGACGCTGGTCACGCTCAACGCGATTATCGAGCCGGGCGGCGCGATTGCTCTTCTGGGGGAGCGTCTCCTCGATGCGCCCGAAAACGGGTGGCGCGCAGCCTGGGAGATCGTGTCGCGGAAGTACGCGGCTCCGCGCGCATACCGCCGTCACTGGACCAACCCAGCGTGGGAGCGGCATGAGACCGTGGTTCTGCGCTCGCCATTCTCCGAGATCGACCGGGTGGCAGTGACGGGCAGGCGCACCTCGAACCTCGAGGATCTGATCGGGCGCGCATATTCGATGTCCTCGACTTCGATCGCTTTTCTCGGCGACCGGCGCGAGGCGTTCGAGCGCGATCTGCGCGGCGCGCTGCTCGAGTTCTCGCCCTCGGGAACGTTCGACGAGATCGTCGAGAGCGCGGCGATGATCGCGTCGCGCCCCGCGTGAATCGCTACTCGGGCGTGACCGCGATCAGATCATCAACCTGGCGCAGGCTCGGGAAGAGCCACATCCAGATTGCGACCACGCCAATAGTGCCGATTCCGCCAATCACCACCGAGGTGATGGTTCCGAACCACGCGGCGGTGACTCCCGATTCGAACTCGCCGAGCTCGTTCGAGGTGCCGATAAACAGCGAGCTCAGCGCGCTGACGCGACCGCGCATCGCGTCGGGCGTGGCGAGCTGCGTAAGAGTGTGGCGGACATAGACGCTGATCATGTCCGACGCGCCCAGCACGATGAGGGCTCCGAGCGACAGCGAAAAATTGTGCGAGAGCCCAAACACGATCGTCGCGATTCCGAAAATCGCGACGCATCCGAACATCGTCAGCCCGGCGCGGCGCCTGAGCGGAACTCTCACCAGCCCAAGACCCATCACGGCGGCTCCCAGAGCTGGCGCGCTGCGCAACAGGCCCAGGCCGCCGGGGCCGACGCCCAGGATGTCGCGGGCATAAATCGGAAGCAGCGCAGTCGCGCCGCCGAGCAGGACCGCGAATAGATCGAGCGAGATTGCGCCCAGGATAATCGGCTGTGTGCGCAGATATTCGATTCCCGCGGTCACTCGGGCGAATGCGCTTTGTCCCGGCGGCGGCGCCTCGTGAACACTCTGTGTGTGGATCAGCGCGAACGAGAGCGCGACGACCGAGAACATCGCAAGGCACATCCCATACGCAGCCAGCGGCCCGAACACATAGAGCAATCCGCCCAACGCGGGTCCCGCGACAGTCGCGGTCTGGCGCGCCGAAGAAGTCCACGCCACGGCCTCCGGGAACTGCTCTGCCGGAACCAACAGCGGCAGAAACGCCTGCGATGCGGGCTGCACGAATGCACGCACCGTCCCGAGCATCGCGAGCACGACGTAGAACGGAGTGATCACGCGATAGTTCGCGTAGGTGAGCGCGAGCAGCGCGCCCGCGCAGAGCGCCTGCACGACAAATCCGATCGAGAGAATTGTGCGGCGGTTGCGGCGATCGGCCAAGTCGCCGGCCGGCAGCGCGAGGATCGCCATCGGCAGAAACTGCGCAAGGCCGGCATAGCCGAGAGCCAACGGATCGCGCGCGATATCGTAAATCTGCCAGCTGACCGCGACCGATTGCGCTGCCGACGCGAGCGACGCGAGGAACATCGCGAGCAGGAAGAGCTTGAAGTCGCGGCGGCCAAAGACGCTCGGACGGCGCTCCGGCGAGGGCTCAAATGACGGCTCGGGAAGATCCATGGCGCGGTTCCTACTGACGCCACAGCGATCGCCACTAGGCAAGCACTACCGTGTCGGCGCCCCCGCCTGCGGGTCAAAACCCAGGCGCGCAGAGGGCTGTAGCTTCACGTCGTACAACAGCATAGGATGCCGCTATAACGGTCGGATTGTTTCCTTCATCTGAATCCGGGAATTAGCCCGGATTTTCTGTTCGAGCTTTCCCGGCACATACCTAACGGAGGGCAAAAAAATGCCCAGCAAGTTGTACGTAGGCAATCTCGCCTACACGGTTTCCAACAGCGACCTCGAGTCACTTTTCTCACAGGTCGGACAGGTCGCGAGCGTCGCGGTTATCATGGACAAGTTTTCCGGCCAGTCGAAGGGATTCGGCTTTGTCGAGATGACCAACGCGGAAGATGCCTCGAAAGCAATCCAGCAGTTCAATGAGACGGAACTCAAAGGACGCAATATCAAGGTCAATGAGGCCAAGCCCCGTGAGTCTGGCTTCGGCGGCGGCGGCGGCAATCGCAGCGGCGGTGGAAACCGCAGCGGCGGCGGCGGCGGACGCGACCGCTGGTAGGATGACATCCCAAGGGCGGGCTTCGGCCCGCCCTTTCTTTTTCCCGACTCCGCGCGCATGAGTACTTGAGCGATCTGATCCACAGGAACAAACCGCATGAATGAAAAACGCCGCAAGGAACAACTGCGAAAACAAAAACAGCAGGACAAGGAACAGCGCAAAGCCCGGCGCCTGGCAGAAAAGAAGACTAACCCCGGCGGCCTGGACGCCGATCTCGAGGGTATCGTCGCCGGTCCTCAACCCGGCCAGATTATCGACCTCGACGAGGATCCACCCGCCCCGCACGCGACGCGTCTCAACGAATGAGCACGCGCCGGCAAGGTGCGCCTATCACGACTCGCGATCCGCGGAATCTTTAGAAATCAAATCCTCAGTGGCCTCGTTTCAGGCACTGAATTCTATTTTCTCAGTGAACCGTTGATTTGATAACGTGCGAGAGATGCGCGTACCGGAGCGAAATCTCGCCGAAGTCTGGGACCAGGGCTTTACCATCGTCGAGAACTTCCTCGACCCGGACACGCTCGCCGCGGCTCAGCAGGCGCTGTGGGAAATCTACCCAAGGCCCGAGGACTATTTCAGAAACCCCGACGAATATCCGCAGCTCAGTCGCGGCCCGTTCGCCGGCCTGCGGCTGTTTCCCTACAGCTCGTGGGCGCTGAATCGTCTTGCCGTGGACCGCTACCTGGTCGACGCCGCTGAGCGCCTGCTGGGAACTCAGGACCTTGAAATCTACAAGATCGAGTTGTGGGCAAAGTACTCTGGGGCCGCCAACTACGATCAGTTCCATCATCGCGACTACGGAAATCACAGCTTGGTCGTGCCGCGTGCGGACCGGCAGCACACCCAAATGACCACCTTCATGATGCTCTCGGACGTGACCGCGGAGGATGCGCCGACCAAGCTGGTTCCGCTAAAGTTTAGCCGGGAGCTGCCGCTCTCGAGGGGCAGAGTGCCATTGGGCGAACTCTTCGATCGCGAGGTGGCGGCGACGGCGCCGGCGGGAAGCCTGCTGATCTACAAGACCGACGTCTTTCATCGCGGTTCCGATTTCACCGGTGTTCAGCGTTCACGCTTCATGCTTCTGGTCGATATTCAGCAGCGCGGATGGCGCTGGCAGGGAAAGATGAACTGGCCGAATCGTGCGGATGCGCCGGGCATGTGCGACGCGATGGTGCGGATGACGCCGCGCGAGCGCGATCTCTTCGGATGGCCGCCGCCGGGAAGCGAATATTGGAACGAACAGACCCTCGCGGACGTCGCAGCCCGATATCCCGGATTGGACATGACGCCGTATCTCAAACCGTCTGCCGACTGATCGCTCGAAAACCCGGCGGCCCAATGCGCGTTATCGTTGGCGACACGGAACTCAGCGCGCCGCGAGCGCCAGCATCACCTCGGTCCATCCGTCAACGATAAAATCGATTCCGATGAACAGGCCAATAACCCACAGGCCTGAGACCGGCCACGAAGCCGCGATCGAAATCCCGAGGATCAGCGAGATCGCGCCGTTGAATATCAGCCATCCGCGATGATGTATCGGCGTGCCGAAAGCGACAAAGAGGCGGAAAGCGCCGGCGACGATCAGGATCATCGCGATCAGCAACGTGATCGTCATCGCGGCGATATGCGGCTCGGCGACGATCAGCAGGCCTGCGACCACGTAGAGAATTCCGGCGATCAGATTGATGAAGAAGCCGCCCCATCCGCGCCGCGCGAAGCCGTGGACCACTTCGATCACGCCGCTTATCACCAGCAGCCATCCGAGCAGCAGCATCGAGACCAGCGTCATCGCGAAAGTGTCGCCGAGCGCGATTACTCCGCAGATGATCAGCAGGATGCCGATGACCAGGAACCACGTGCGATGTGCGCGGACTTCCTCGATTCCGGGAACGAGCAAGAGACCGGCCATGGCGAACCCTCCTTCGGCGTCGGGCGATCAGCCCATCATCTCGAATCAGAAGCCGTGCGGCCGCGGACATCCGCCGACCAGACGGGCCAGGTGCTTGGCGAGATCAAGCGTCGTGTGATCCTCGAGGTACGGTCCGACGATCTGGATTCCAATCGGAAGCCCGTTCTTCAGGCGGCCGACCGGAATCACCGTCGCAGGCAGATAACATGCTCCTGCGGGCGCCATCCAGGTGGTCAGACTCCAATAGGGCCGCTGCTCACCGCCGATCGTAGCTATCCTGCTCGCCATCGGCTCTGAATGATCGTGAGGAATCGCGCCGCACGGCATGACCGGCAGCAACATCGCGTCCCACTTGGTGAAGAATTCTTCCCAACGCTTGCGCATCTGCAGGCGACGCTCGTTGTAGCTGAGCCATTGCCGATGGCGCATCGCGAGCAGGCGTCGAGTGCGAGCCGCAGGCGAGTCGCCGGCAGTGGCGGCGTATTCATCCAGCCGATCGTTAGGCACTCCACCCGCGAGCGCGGCTTGCAGCAACGCGGAGAATGTATCCGCAACCTTCTCCAGCGTGAACTCGGGACGAGCGTCGTGATCGACACGCGCGCCGGCACCCTCGAGCGCCTGCGCGGCCTTTTCCAATAGCTCGCGCACGCCAGGCTCGACGCGACAGGCGGGATCATCAAGCCACGCCGCCACGCGATATTCCTTGAGCGTCCGGCGCCGCGGCGCAGGCAGCTTCAGCCGCCACGCGGGATGCTCCCAACGATTCGGGCCGGCCATGATTCCGAGGCCCAGCTTGAGATCTTCGACGGTGCGCGCCATCGGTCCTGCCACCGCGAGATCGGCCATCGTCAACGTTCCCGGAGGTCCCGGAATCTGTCCATGCGCCGGGACGATCCCATAGCTCGGCTTGTGCCCGACGACACCTGACATATGCGAGGGCAGACGAATCGAGCCGCCGATATCGCTGCCGAGTTCCAGCGGAGTGAATCCGCACGCCAGCGCCGCCGCTGATCCGCCCGACGATCCGCCGGGGGTGCGTGACAGGTCGTGGGGATTGTTGGTGGTTCCAAAGACCTCGTTGTAGCTTTGCAGGTCGCCGGCATAAATCGGGAGATTGGTCTTGCCGAAGATGACGGCGCCCGCCTCGCGCAGGCGCGCCACGGGCCACGCATCTTCTTTCGGGACGAAATCCTTCAGCTCCGGCGCGCCCGAGGTGGTGCGCATCCCGGCGGTCTGGAACGAATCTTTGATCGTCATCGGGACGCCGTGCAGCGGACCGCGCAACTCGCCACGCACGAGCGCGGCGTCAGCGGCGTCGGCCTCGGAGCGGGCGCGATCGCCGTCGATCGTCACGACGCAGTTGATGGGCTTATCAAGCGCCGCGACGCGCGCGAGAAAATAGTCGAGGGCTTCGCGGCTGGAAATCTCGCGCCGTCGGATTTTTCTCGCGATAGCGGTCGCGCTCAAATGGGCAAGCTCAGACACGGCGGCCTCCTGCGCATATAGCTGCTCCGCTTGTCAGTATCCGATGGGCCAAAGAAGTCAAGCGGACGACGCAACAATCGCGGCGATTCGCCGCTCCCGTGGTAGCGCCGAGCCGGCTTTGGTACCGTTCCCTTTGCGTTGAGGACCGTCGTTGCGTCGGCGGGAGTTTTTCGAAGGTGCGAGTCCTGTGAACGATTTGACCGAAGGTGATTCCGATCGCGCGGAAGTTCCAGCGCGAGACCGCGTGTTGACTTGTACCTGGGCGCCCACTGTTGTGGCGCGGTTCGACCAAACGCGCACCGCCGCGGCGCTCAGCGAGCGGCTGCTCGCGCCAGTGCGACATGCAGAGGAACTTGGAATCGATTATCTGCTGGTAGCGCAGCGATGGTGGGGATCGGGCGAGGAAACCGAGCGTTCGACCTACGATTGTCTTGCGATGACCGCGTTTTACGCGGCCCATACCAGCCGTATCCGCCTGATCACGGCGGTCCATCCGGGCTTCTTCGATCCCGCGCCAATCGCCAAGTGGGGCGCGACAATCGATCAAATTAGCGGTGGCCGCTGGGCCATCAACGTGACCTCCGGATGGCACGAGGTCGAATTTGGGATGTACGGAGCGGCGTTGCTGGAGCACGACGATCGCTATGCACGTTCGCGCGAATTTATCGAAGTGGTGCGCGGTGCGTGGGCCAATGAGCGCTTCAGCTACGAAGGGAACTTCTACCGCGTGCGCGATCTCATAGTTCATCCGCGCCCGTGTTCACCGCGGCTCGAAGTGTTCCAGGGCGGGCAATCACCGGCCGCGATCGCCCTTGCGGCAAGTCATTCCGACTGGATGTTTCTCAACGGCGGAACCCCCGAGCGGATCCGGCAAATCATCGCGCAGGTACGCAAGCGCACAGCCGCGACCGGCCGCCGGGTGCGGTTCGCCCTGTACGGCATTCCGCTCTGCCGCGATACCGACAGCGAGGCGCAGGCGGAGATCGAGGCGATGCTCTCGAAGCTCCCGCCCGATTTGCACGAGCGGCGCAAGCTGGCGCACTCGGGAGCGCAAGGGATGTGGTCGGCGAACGCGGACAAGCTCGCGATGCTCGACACGAACGAAGGTTACTTGAGTGGACTTATCGGGAGCCCGCAAACGATTCTGAGCCGTATGGCGGAGTTTCACTCGCTGGGAATCGACTGTTTTCATCTCGCGCTAATAGACGAGCGCTTCAATCGCGAAGTGCTACCGAAACTGGCTTCGCTTTCTCGCCCGGAGCCGCGCCCAACCTGAAGATGAAACTGAGTGCCCCGTGCGGGATTCGAACCCACGGCCCCAGGATTAGGAATCCTGTGCTCTATCCATCTGAGCTAACGGGGCGTTGCGCGTTGCTCAACGATTAGCCGACGCGCGCGGGCCGGGCAACGATCGCGGTCCGCTATCGCCATCGCGATGCATCGGTTACAGATCATCGAACGCGCGCTCTGAAACTGCTCGCGTTCGCAATGCTTGTCGCTTTAGGCAATGGCTCGCTCGCTTCTTACCCGCCCGGCGGAGGGCATTGGTCGTGGTTCCTG
>JBAPSR010000056.1:0-7519 GCA_049281755.1 Binataceae bacterium (SeqCode) | reverse complement strand
GAGGAACCCGAAAATCAGAAGCATTCAAGATCGACCACGAAGTCTCGTAACCCGCGCGTGCAAGCCGACGCGCAAGATTGCGCCGATAGTTCGAGAATTTGTCCGAAGCCAAGCCAGGAACATTTTCCAGAAGTATTGCTCTCGGATTAGCCTCTTCGATGATCCGAAGCGCCGCCGGAAACAGATCGCGCTCATCACGGTGACCCAGCTGCTGGCCCGCGATGGAAAACGGCGGACATGGAACGCCACCGGCTATCAGATCGACCCCTGCGAATTCTCGACCGTCCAAAGACCGCACGTCCTCTTCGATCACCCGCCACGATGGCCGGTTGGCGCGGAGCGTGGCACACGCGTGCGAATCGATCTCTACAGTTGCGGCGCATTCAAAACCCGCTCCTTCGAGCCCCAGAGCTTGGCCGCCAGCTCCGGTACATATTTCCAGCACTGTCAAGCGCATACACGCACTTGGACTGTCCAATCACATTCGGAGCGTAAATTCCACTGACTCACCGCAACTGTACGGCGCCGGGGGTTAGTAATTGTTCGAGGTCGGTTACGAAGGCGTCGGTTGGGGAGACTCGGTAGCCGTCGCCCAAGAGCAGGACGGCTTCGCGGCCGTCTTCGAGGCCCAGGTGCAGATAGGTCAGCGAGTTTCCGCGATGGCGCGAGAGAGTCGCCTTCAGCGCGTCGAGGCCGCCGTTGTCGAGGCGGGCCTTGGGCGCGCGGATTCGGACCTCGCGCACGGAATCTACCAGCGCGGCGGAGAGCGGACGAATCTCGTCGATAATTATCTGGGCGCGATCGTCGTCAACGTCGAGCTTGCCGCGGACCAGCACCGGGTCGTCGCCGGCGATGAGCGCCTCGTACTTGGTGTAGGTCTCGGGCCACGCGATCGCCTCTAGGATGCCGGCGCGATCTTCGAGCGAGAAGGTTGCGTAGCGTTTTCCGGATTTGTTGTTCTTGAGCTTGAGCGATTGGACCACGCCGGCGATATTGATGCGGCTGCCGTCGGGCACATTGGGCAGATCGGCGGTGGTGACCTTGCTGACTGCCGCGAGCTCGCGCGCGTATTTGTCCAACGGATGCGCGGTGATGTAGAACCCGAGCGCTTCCTTTTCGTATTTCAGTTTTTCCTTGGGCTCCCATTCTGTAACCGCTTCGCGTGGTGCGAGGGTGGGCGGCTTGGCGCCCGCGCCGCCGAACAGGCCCATCTGATTGCGCTCGGCGTCGCTGTGGGCTTTCTGCGCGAGCTTGATCGCATCCTCGGCGGTGGCGGCCAGCGCGGCGCGCGCGGCGCCGGAAAAATCGAACGCACCGCACTTTATCAGCGCGTCGAGCACGCGGCGGTTGATCGTCTGCGCGCCCACGCGGGTGCAGAAATCGAGCGGACCATCGAACGGCCCGTTGCTTTCGCGCTCCGCGATAATCGCTTCCGCGGCCTTTGCGCCGACGCCGCGAATCGCGGCCAGGCCGAAGCGGATATCGCCCTCGACCACTGCGAACTTGACCCGGCTCTGGTTGATGTCGGGCGGCAGAATCTTGATCCGCATCTCGCGCAGCGACGCGATATTTTTGTAGGTCTTCGCGACGTCATCCATATCCAGCGACATCAGCGCCGCCATGAATTCGCGCGGATAGTGCGCGCGCAAGTACGCGGTGCGATAGCCGGTCAGCGCGTAGGCGGCGCCGTGCGCGCGGGGGAATCCGTAGGCGGCGAAAGTCTCGATCTTGGAAAAAATCGCGGTCGCCAGATCGCGCGCGAGACCGTTTTTGAGCGCGCCGGCGATAAAGCCCTCGCGCTCTTTTTCCATCGCCGCCTTGTTCTTCTTGCCCATCGCAGCACGCAGGATATCGGCCTGCTGCAGCGTGTATCCGGCGATCGCCTGCGCCGCGCGCATCACGTGCTCCTGGTACACGATCACACCGTAGGTGTCTTTCAGAACCGGCTCGAGCAGAGGATGGTCGTACTCGACCTTCTCGCGGCCGTGCTTGCGATCGACGAAGTGCTGCACCATCGTCTTGCCGTCTTCGATCGCGTCGAGCGGGCCGGGACGGAACAGCGACACGGCCGAGATGACGTCCTCGAAGCAGGTCGGCTTCAAGTCTGACAGGAACCGGCGCATCCCGGAGCTTTCCATCTGGAACACGCCGACGGTGTCGCCGCGCGCGAGCAGCCGGTAAGTATCGGGGTCGCTCAGCGCGAGGGTGTTCAGGTCGGGCGGCTCCTTGCCGGCGGCGCGAATCAGATCGAGCGTGTTCTTGATCTGGGTCAGCGTCTTGAGCGCGAGGAAGTCGAACTTGATCAGTCCGACCTCGTCGACGCTCTTCATCGAGTACTGCGTGATCGCAATTCCGCCCTCGGTGGTTTCCTTGTCGGCGTAAAGCGGCACCACTTCGGGCAGCGCGACGTCGGCGATTACGACGCCGGCCGCGTGCTTCGAGGTGTGGCGCAGCAGGCCCTCGAGCTTGAACGCGTACTCGAACAGCTCGGGATGAGCCTTGCGCTCGTCCTTGAGCCGCGGTTCCATCTCGAGCGCCTCTTTGAGCGGAAAATCGCGGCCCTGCTTGGGCGCAGGATAGAGCTTGACGATCTTGTCGGTGTCGCCGAACGAAAGGCCGAGCACGCGTCCGACGTCGCGGATCGCCTGCTTACCCTTGATAGTTCCAAACGTGATGATATTCGCGACACGGTCGGCGCCGTATTTCGCGCGCACGTAGTCGACCACTTCGTCGCGGCGCTCGAAGCAAAAATCGGAATCGATATCCGGCATCGACTTGCGCCCAGGGTTGAGCCAGCGCTCGAACAGCAGCCGATGCTCGACCGGATCGACCTCGGTGATGCCGAGCGAGTAGGAGACCAGCGAGCCGACCACCGAGCCGCGGCCGGGGCCGGTCGGGATTCCCTGCTTGCGGGCATAGCTGATGAAATCCTGCACGATCAGCAGGTAGCCCGCGAAGCCCATGTCGCGGATTACCGGCAGCTCCTGGTCCAGGCGCTGGTAATAGGGCGCCGCGTCGAGTTCGCCGCCGCGCCGCGCGCGAATTTCCGCTAGGCGCAGCTCGAGTCCCTCGCGCGCGCGCCGCTCCATCTCGGCGGCGAAATCGATCGGCTTGCCGTCATCCGGAACGACTTCGGGCGTATAGACCGGGAAGCGGAACTTGCCGAATTCGAACTCGAAATCGACCCGCCGCGCGATCTCCATCGTGTTGCGAAATTCTTCGGAGTCGGCGCCGAACGCCTTCGCCATCTCCTGCGGAGTCTTGACGTAGAGCTCGTCGGTGTCGAAGCGCCAGCGCGATTCGTCGGCCATGGTTTTGCCGGTCTGGACGCAGAGCAGCACCTCGTGCGCCTTGGCGTCGTCGCGATGCAGATAATGGCAGTCGTTGGTCGCGACCAGCGGCAGTCCGACCGACTTGCCGATCTCGCGCAGCGCGTCGTTGAAGGGCGCGTGCAGCTTGTTGTCCTGCAATTCGAGGTAGTAGCGATCCTTGAATACGCGCGCGTACCATTCGGCGCATTCGCGCGCCTTGTCCATCTTGCCGGCGCGCAACGCCCGCGCGATCTCGCCGGAGAGGCATCCCGAAAGCACGATCAGTCCGGCGTTGTATTGTTCGAGGATTTCCTTGTCGATGCGCGGCTTGTAGTAGAGCCCTTCCTGGTAGGCCGCGGTGAGCAGCTTGCACAGGTTGCGATAACCCTCGCGATTTTGGACCAGCAGGATCAGGTGAAAATTGCCGCCGCCGTCGAAGTCGTCGCTGCGCGGAGGTTGGGTGCGATCGGTGCGCTTGCCACCGGCAAGATACGCCTCGCATCCGATGATCGGCTTGATCCCGGCGGCGACGGATTTTTGGTAGAACTCGACCGCGCCGAACATGTTGCCATGGTCGGTAATCGCGAGCGCCTCCATCGCGGAGGCTTTGGCATGCTCGATCAGCGGACCGAGCTTGTTCGCTCCGTCAAGCAGGCTGTACTGCGTATGGACGTGCAGATGGGCAAAACTCACCGCGGCACCTCCGCCCCAACCGGCGGCGCGCACCTGGCGCACCGCCGAACACATTCCTGGCGCAATTGCGCCTCGCAACCGCATCCGCCGCGCGAAAGTTCGATCGCGCGGAACTACTTCTTGGCCGCTGCCTCTCCCTTCTTTCCGCCCGCAGCCGCCGGCGCCGGAGCGGCGCCTTCTTTGGCCGCGCCTTCGGCTCCAGGAGCCGCAGCGGCACCTTCGGCGGGAGCACCTTCGACGGCAGCGCCTTCCACTGCCGCTGCGACGGGAACCGCAACCTCAGCGACGGTAGGCGGCAGAACCGAGACTACCGCGTAGTCCTGGTCGAAGTGCGGCTTGGCGTTGTCCGGGAACTTGATCGTCGAGACGTGAATCACGTCATGGATTCCGAGCGCAGAGACGTCAACCTCGATCGATTCGGGAATCTCGAGCGGCAGGCATTCGACCTCGACGGTGCGGACCAGCGGCTGAAGAATTCCGCCCTCGGCCACACCCGCGGCCTTGCCGGTGAACTTGAGCGCGACCTGGACGCGGATCGCGCGATTCAGATCGACTTCGTAGAGATCGGCGTGGAGGATTTCGCCCGATACCGGCGCGCGCTGCAAGTCTTTGAAGATCACGTGGCGGCCGTCGAGCTCGGCCGACGCCGACTTTAGCCGCACGATACGGGTATGCGCCGAAGCCGCGATGCGCGCCTTCAACTCGCTCGAGGCGAGCGACAACGCCGTAGGCTTCGAGGTTGGCCCGTAGAGCACCGCGGGCACGCGGCCCTGATGACGGATCGCGTGCTTGACGCCCTTGGGGCGCACGGGACGCGCTTCACAATTCATTTCACCGGTTTCCATCGTGGTCCTTATGATAGGCGGGCGCGGTTCAACTGAACAGCGAGCTCACCGACTCCTCATTATGAATTCGCCGCACGGCTTCCGCGATCAGCGGCGCAACCGAGAGCATTTTGAGTTTTTGCAACTCCGCCTGCGCCTTGGCGCGCAGCGGGATCGTGTTGGTCGTGATAATTTCCTTGATGATCGATTTGCCGAGCCGGTCGCACGCCGGATCCGAAAGAATCGGATGAGTCGCCACGGCGAAGACCTCGCTCGCGCCGGCGGCCGAGACAACTTTGGCCGCCTCGGTGATCGTGCCCGCGGTATCGATCATGTCATCGACCAGCACGGCAACCGTGTCCTTCACTTCGCCAACCAGGCGCATCCCGGCGATCTCGCTGGCGCGCTGGCGCCGCTTGTCGATAATCGCGAGGTTGGCGTTGAGGCGCCGCGCAAAGGCGCGCGCGCGTTCGACTCCGCCGGCGTCGGGCGAGACCACCGAGATATTCTGCCCGTCAAGGCGCTTGCGCAGGTAACTGATCAGCACCGGCATCGCGTACAGATTATCGACCGGGATATTGAAGAAGCCCTGGATCTGCCCGGCGTGCAGATCGACCGTGAGCACGCGGCTCGCGCCGGAAGTCGTGATCAGATCGGCGACCAGTTTGGCGCTGATCGGCACGCGCGGCGCGACCTTGCGGTCCTGCCGCGAATAGCCGAAGTACGGAATCACCGCGGTGACGCGCTTGGCCGAGGCGCGGCGCAGCGCGTCCATCATCAGCAGCAACTCCATCAGGTTTTCATTCGGTGGGGTGCAGATCGACTGGATGACGAAGACGTCGCCGCCGCGCACGTTCTCGCGCACTTCGACCATCACTTCTCCGTCGGGAAAGCGGCCGACATCGACCTGGCTAAGCTTCACCTGGAGATGCTCCGCGACCTCGCGCGCGAGCGCGGGATTCGCGTTTCCGGTGAATATCTCCAGCTCGTCTTTGGCCCGTTCCGACATCGTCACTCCCGCCTAAAAATCGCGTTCGTCAAATCCCGCAAGACCGTCCGCCGCGCCGCTGCGCCGGATGGCTGGGCGGGAAGGATTCGAACCTTCGAATGCCAGGTCCAAAGCCTGGTGCCTTACCAGCTTGGCGACCGCCCAACTAAATCGTTATCGAAGGCTCCCCAAAAATTTTGTTGCGCGGATTACCCCAAGAGTCGGACGGGAGATCGATCACGCGCCGGGATCGCGATGTTATTGGCAGGGGTTTTTCCTGTCAATCCGATTGCGCCGGAGCCTTCCACAATCGGGTGCGTTTATCGACATTTAAGGCGCATTTAAGGCTCCCGCTACCTGAAAAAATGAAGGCGCCGCGCACTCGGGGAGGAGTAGCGCGGGGGTCACTAGCTACGCGGCGCCTTCCGGGTCGGCATGTCTCAGTGGCCGGCGTTTTTGAGCGCCTCGGGAGTGAAGAAGGAGTTGTTGACGACGCCCATGTCGATATACCAGCACTCGCGATCGGGCGCGGTCGGACCGGGCATGAAAACAATCGAGCTGTTCGAGTTGGTCAGGTCGTAGTCAACCAAAGCGAGCTGGAACATCCGCTTGTATGGATAGATCGCGATCCTGGCGTCAGGGACGGGACGGTCGCGATAGGTATTGAACGTCGCGAGCGTCTTCCACAGCTTGCCTTCGCGATCGTACTGGTCCGACGCGGTGATGAACCAGCCCTCGGAATCGACATAGAGGATGCGTTTGGAGATCGAGAAGTTGTTGCCCGGCTTGGCGTCGGCTTCGACCACGTACAGATGGCGCATCTCCCAGTTCTCGGGACACACGGTATGGTTGTCGTCGGCGGGACATCCGGTCTCGGGCGAGGTCTTGGCGTTGACCACCGCGAGCATGTTCTTGTCGCCCAGGAATTTGTAGGTATAGTCCTCGACCTTGGCGGCGAAGCCAAAGTAGGAATCAGGATCGATCGAAGAGGCGAGTGACGCGCCGCCCGACCCTCCTCCCATCCCGCCGCCGTAGGCGCCGCCGCCACCGCCGCCCGATGAGAAGCCAGGGAGCATCCCGATCGCGTCGGTGAGCACATCGACCGACTCACGCCGCAGCCTGCGATTGGCCGGATTGAAGACCCAGGTGTTGTCCTCGACCTTGGGGTCGATATGCCGGTAGCGCACCATCCCAAAGCCGCGCAGCTCCGACGGCTCGAGGAACGGATAGAAGCCGAAGCGATAGCGCACCCCGCTTTCGGCCGAGTCGGGATCGGTGGGGACGGGTGGAACCTCGATTCGGCCGATGTTGTTGTAGAAGGCGAAGTGCCCGACGGTGAAGAAGCTCAGCGCAGTGCCGCCGGCGGCGCCGTAGCTGGCTATTTCGGGAAAGCGCAAGTCGGCATCGTCGCTATAGAGCGGACGATAGCTGAAGTTCCACATCAGCTTGGTCGCCATCTCGGGATCGTTCGCGTCGAGCAGCGGAAACGGCAATCCCGCGACGTAGTTATGCAGAGTGCCGTCGGACGCGAGCGCGACCTGCGCGTGATATTTCTCAGTCGCCGAAGTATAGGGCGGAGGCCACTCGAGTTTCTCGCTCGGCACGATGTCCATCCTCATCCCGCGCTGCACGAGCGTGTAGTTGCCCGGGCTGACCAAATTTTGCACCTTGACCGCGTTGTCCTTGGTGATCACGTCGCCCGG
>JBAPSR010000055.1:0-6364 GCA_049281755.1 Binataceae bacterium (SeqCode) | reverse complement strand
CGATGCTGGAACAGCCCGGCCGCGCCTTTTCCGAAACGCGCATCGATATGCTTGGCCGCTATCGCCATCCCGACCCCGTTGCCAAAACCCTGCCCGAGAGGACCGGTGGTGGTCTCGACTCCGACCGTATGCGGATGCTCCGGATGCCCCGGGGTCAGGCTGCCGAGCTGGCGAAAGCGCTTGATCTCGTCGAGCGAGAGTCCGTATCCGGACAGATACAGCAGCGCGTACAGCAGCATCGAGCCGTGCCCGGCCGAGAGCACAAAGCGGTCGCGCCCGAACCATTTGGGATTCTTCGGGTTGTGGCGCATGAAGCGCGTCCACAGCAGATACGCCGCCGGCGCCATCCCCATCGGCAGGCCGCAATGCCCCGAGTTCGCTTTCTGGACCGCGTCGATCGTCAGAACGCGGATCGAATTGATGCAGAGTTCATCGAGTTGGGTGCGATCAATTTTGATATCGGCTGCGGACGCCACAATTTTTCTCCACGGTCTTTAGGACAGGTTTTCAGACAGAAAAAAATACTCGGTCAGTCAGACACACCGGCGCTCGATGCGGCCGCGCGTGCCGCTACCATTGATTGTCGCCGCCGCCGTCTTTGCTCGTGTCGCCTGCCTTGCGGCGCATCAGGTTCACGGCGCCCTTGGCTTCTCCCTTGTCTCCAAACGACATTGCGGCAGCGAAGCGCTCGGCGATCGCCCGCATCATCGCACCTTCGGCCGGATCGAGCTCGGCGCCAAGCGCCGCCAGCCGCTCCATCGCGCGGCGAATCGCCGCGATCGCCGCGGGCATTTCGCCCCGATCGCGCATCGCGATCGCACTACGAAGTCCCTCGCGAACTTCCGCGATCGCCGGCCGCGCGGCGGGACCGATCACAATCTCGAGCTCGCCCAGGCTGTCAGCGAGCTTGAGAAAAGAATCAATTGCTGCGGCATTCTCACTCACCCGACAATTGTTTCATTTGTGCGCGTCCGCGTTCAAGTTAAGCATTGTGGAAACCCCGCCCGCGGGGCACGTACTTTTCCTCGATCGCGATTTGGTCCATGATGAATGGGAATCGCCCACGGAGGAAGCTAGGGCTTCGATAACGATGAGAAAGATACTGGATCGCCGCGTGGTGGTCACCGGAACCGGCCTGGTCACCCCGATTGGAATCGGAATCGAGGAGAACTGGGACGCCCTGATGCATGGACGCTCGGGGATTGGCCCGATCACGCGCTTCGACGCTTCCCAGTTCACCGCCCGGATCGCGGGTGAGGTCAAGGGCTTCATTCCCGAAGACTGGATCGAAAAGCGCGACGTCAAGAAGATGGACCTGTTCATCCAATACGCCGTCGCGTCGAGCGAGCAGGCGATGCGCCAGTCGGGCTTCAAGATCACCGAGGCGAATGCCGACAACGTGGGCGTGCTGATCGGCAACGGAATCGGCGGCCTGTGTACGATCGAGGAGTATCACAAGCAGTTCCTCGCCACCGGCCTCAAGCACATCACGCCGTTTTTCATCCCGAAACTGATCTCGAACCTCGCCTGCGGACAGATCTCGATTCGCTACGGCGCGCGCGGCGTCAGCTTCACCACCACCAGCGCCTGCGCTTCAGGCAGCCACGCGATCGGCGAGGCCTACCGGATGATCAGGCTTGGCTACCTTGACGCCGCGATCGCCGGCGGCTCCGAAGCCGCGCTGACCGCGCTCGGCGTGGGCGGGTTTTGCGTGATGCGCGCGCTATCGACCCGCAACGACGCGCCCGAGAAGGCGAGCCGTCCGTTCGACAAGGATCGCGACGGCTTCGTGATGTCGGAAGGCGCGGCGGCGATGATTATCGAAGAGCGTGAGGCGGCGATCGCGCGCGGAGCGACAATCCTGGCCGAGATCGTCGGCTACGCGGCCAACTCCGACGCCTATCACATCACCTCGCCTTCTCCGGAAGGGCGCGGCGCGGCGCGATGCATGCAAATGTGCCTCGAAGAAAACGATCTCGATCCGAACGAAGTCGATTACATCAACGCCCACGGCACTTCGACTGAGCAGGGCGATATCGCGGAGACCCAGGCGGTCAAGAAAGTTTTCGGCGAGCGCGCCGTCAAAGTTCCGATCAGCTCGACCAAGTCGATGACCGGGCACACGCTCGGCGCCGCCGGCGCGATCGAATCGGTCTACACAATTCTTGCGATCCAGCGCGGGATGATCCCGCCGACCATCAACCAAGAGCATCCGGACCCTGAGTGCGACCTCGACTACGTGCCCAATCAGGCGCGGCCGGCGAAGATTCGCATCGCGCTCAACAATTCGTTCGGGTTCGGCGGCACCAATACCACGCTGGCCTTCCGGCCTGCGGTTTAGGTTTTTTTCCAAATGGGTTCCAGAATTATTGCGACTGGGCGCGCCCTGCCGCGCACTCCCGTTACCAACCAGGAGCTCGAACGCTTCATCGAGACCTCCGACGAATGGATTCGCTCGCGCACCGGAATCGGCCAGCGCTACACCCTGCGCTCGGGCGAGTCGCTGGCCGAGGTCGCGCTGAGCGCCAGCCGGATCGCGCTCGAACGCGCCGGGCTCAAGCCCGCGGACCTCGACGCGATTATCGTCGGCACGGTGTCCTCAGAGTTCGCGTTCCCCTCCTTCGCGTGCCAGGTGCAAAACCTGCTCGGAGCCGATTCGATTCCGGCCTACGACGTCGCCGCCGCCTGCTCCGGTTTCGTGTACGCGCTCTCGGTCGCCGACGCGCACATGCGCGCGGGCGATTTCAAAAAGATCCTGGTCATCGGCACCGACGCGCTCTCGACGTTTGTCGATTGGAACGACCGCCGCACCTCGGTGCTCTTCGGCGACGGCGCCGGCGCGGCCGTGATGGTTTCCGAGCCGGGCCCGCGCGGCGTGCTCGCGAGTTTGCTGCGCTCTTCCGGCCAGCATTGGGGATTGCTCTCGCTGCGCGCGACCGGAATCCGCGCGACCCTCGACGCCGAGGCGCGCCGCGACCCCGTTGACTCGATCCAGATGAAAGGCCCCGAGCTGTTCAAGATCGCGGTCAAGAGCATGGAGGAAGTCAGCCGCCAGGTCGCCGAGCGCGCCCACGTCAAGCTCGAGGACGTGAACCTGGTCGTCGGCCACCAGGCCAACATGCGGATCATCAACGCGGTCGCGGACCGGCTCGGCCTGCCGCCGGAAAAAGTTTTCATCAATATCGAACGCTACGGAAACACCTCCGCCGCTTCGGTGCCGATCGCGCTCGACGAGGCGCTCGAACAGGGCCGTATCCGCGACAATGACCTGGTGATGCTCAACGCGTGCGGTGGCGGCCTGACCTGGGGCGCGAATCTGCTGCGCTGGTAGGCCGGACCGCGTAGTCTCACCGATAATGCACGCCGACCTACCCGACCGGCGCGTAATCTTTATCCTCGGCAAAGGCGGCGTGGGAAAGACCACGCTCGCCGCGGCGCTCGCGTCGGCTCGCGCTGCCGCGGGAGCGCGCACTTTGCTGATCGAGACCGACGCACGCGCGCCGATGGCGACCGTCCTCGGCGTCGAGCGCTCTTACAGCCCGGTCGAAGCCGCGCCCAACCTGTTCACGATGCTGCTCGACGGCGGCCACGCGCTCGAGGAGTACCTCGCGATGGTGGTGCCGGGACGGGTGCTGTTGCGCGCGGTGTTCGCGAGCCGGCTCTACCAATTTTTCGTGCAGGCGGCCCCGGGACTGCGCGAGCTGGTGATGCTCGGCAAGATCTATTACGAAAGCGGACGCAAGGAACGCCGCCGCAACGTCTGGGATTCGATTATCGTCGATGCTCCGTCGAGCGGGCAGGCGCTGGCCCTGCTCAAGATGCCCACCGCCGCGCGCGCGACCTTTCGCCAGAGCGTGGTCGGTAACGAGGCGGCCAATATCGGCAAATGGCTGCGCGAGCGCGAGACTTGCGCGATCTTCGAGGTCACCACCGCCGATTCGCTCGCGATGTCCGAGGCGCTCGAGATGCACGCGACGCTGAGCGCAATCGAGCTTGCGCCGTCTCAGGTGCTCTTCAATCGCCTGGCTTCCGTAGATTTCGACTCCGCCGATATTGCCGCGATGCTCGGGAGTCATTCCAAAGCCGGCGATTCACGCGCCCGCGCGCATCTGGCGGAAATCGCGCGCGCCGAAATTGCCCGCGCTGCGCATTCGCGCGCGGCGCTCGAGCGCGTCCGCCGCGAAACCGGAACTCCGGTTTTCGAAATTCCCGAACTGCCCGATCTCCATGGCCGCGACTTGATAAATTCTCTTGCTTTGTTTATGGCTTCTCACTGATTATGGGTTGAGTGCGGCATCCACCTTTCGGTGATGACCGGACCTTAGATGACCGGACCAAAGTGCAGAACCGCTGGGGTTCGGAACCGCCCTAATTTTTTCTAAGGGGAAACGGATGAGACTGCATCACTTCGCGATACTTGGGCTTATCGGATGGTTCATGGTCGTGGCGCCCGCGCCCAATGCGCTCGGAAAATTCGACCTCGGAGCGCCGGTCTCGAAATGGAGCGTGCGCTCGAGCATGTTCCGCACTGAGCGCGATTGCGAATCGTACCGCGCCCGCGCCGCGTCGCACGGACTCGAAATTCAGCCTAACGCCGATCAGTTCGTTGCCGACGATCAGGGCGGCACGCCGATCGTCCCGAAGTCCGCGTCGCGATGCGTTGACGCCGGAAAGCCCTCGGTTGATCTTCCCGGTTAGCGCAACTCTGCCCGCTGGCTGGAAGAGGCTCCTCTCGATTTTCTCGCGATCCCGCCGCTGCCGTCATACTGCCATGAAAGTTGAGGTGGTATGAGTATTGTGTTCAAAGCACAAAGCCACTATGGCTTTGCGCTTTTATTGATGTGCCTAATCGCTTCGTAGAGATCCTGCCACGCGGGCGCTGCCGCTGAAGAATCGGATTGAATTCGTAGGGACGCGTCGCGACGCGCCCGTCTCCGCGCACCGACGGTCCATGCAAGGTCCTCCTGATGCGTTACGCCACCTCGAGTTTTCATTGCAGGATGACGGACAGGAGCTCGGCGTTTATCGACAGCCTCTGGAATCCACGCGGATTCGCAAATACCCTTGAGCTCGAGGTATCCGCGGGCATGAGCGAGGCCGGGCGCAAAAACCAGCGCGTGCGCGAACCCTGGATCATCAGGACCTACGCCGGCTTCGGCGACGCGCGCCAGGCCAACTCGCGCTTTCATCAAAATCTCAAGGCGGGCCAGAAGGGCCTCTCGATCGCGTTCGATCTTCCCACTCAAAACGGCTACGACCCCGACGCTCCCGTCGCCGCCGGTGAAGTCGGCAAGGCCGGCGTCTCGATCTGCCACTGGCAGGACATGGAGGCGCTGTTCGAGGGAATTCCGCTCGCCGAGATCAACACCTCGATGACGATCAACGCGACCGCGCCATTTCTGCTCGCGCTGTACCTGGTCGTGGCGGAGAAGCACGGCGCGCCATGGACCGAGCTTCGCGGAACCACCCAGAACGATCTGATGAAGGAATTCGTCGCGCGCGGCACCTCGATCTTCGACCCCGAGATGTCGTTTCGGCTTTCCACTGAACTGATCAAGTTCGCGGTCGAGCGGGTTCCGAATTGGAACCCGATCAACTGCTGCGGCTACCACTACATGGAAAGCGGCGCCGGACCGGCCGAGGAGATTGGCTACGCCTTCGGCAACGCGCTCTTGATCCTCGACGCGCTGCGAGCGAGCCTTGCGCCCGCCGCGTTCGAGCAGACCGTGCGGCGCATTTCCTTCTTCATCAACAGCGGCATCGAGCTGGTGCCGGAGATTTGCAAAATCCGCGCGTATTTCAGCCTGTGGCGCGAGCTGTGCCACTCCGAGTACGGCATCGACGAGGTCGCGTTCCGGGCAGGATGCCAGGTGCGCTCGCTCTCGCTCACCGAGCAGCAGCCCGAGGTCAATATCATCCGCATCGCGTACGAGGCGCTGCCGGTCACGATCTCGGCGGCGGCGCGCGTCAACGCGTTGCAGCTGCCCGGCTTCCGCGAAGCGATGGCGCTGCCCGACCAGGCCGAGCAGACCTTGTCCCTGCGCACCCAGCAGGTGCTGATGCACGAAACCGGCATCACGAAATATGGCGATATCTTCGCGGGCAGCGTCGTGATCGAGGGTCTGACCGCCGAAATCTCGAAACGCGCGCGCACGATCGCGATCGAGCTGCGCGCGGCCGGCTACTCGCGCTCGATCGGAATCGTCGCCGGCGAGCTCACCCGCGCTCTCGCCGAGCGCCAGCGCAAGCTCGAGACCGGCGAGATCGTGCAAGTCGGCGTCAACTCGTTTCTCGGAGAAATCCGGGTGCTCGCTCCCGCCGCCGATAGCGCCGAAGACCCCGACGGCAGTATCCAGGCCTCGAT
>JBAPSR010000054.1:0-1601 GCA_049281755.1 Binataceae bacterium (SeqCode) | reverse complement strand
CTCGAGGAATACCGCTCTCTCATCGTCAGGCTCTCGGCCATCTGCGGGCGAGTGCCTCACCGCCTCGGGATTCCTCCCCAGGGCTCGGAATGACGATCGACGGCTCGGCTGAGGATATGACGGTCATGCGCCACGCCCACGCGCTCATACACCAAGCCCACATCCGTCATTCCGAGCCCTGGGCGAGGAATCCCGTGGCGGTGAGGCATTCATCCGCGAGTGGCGAAGAGCCTGGCGATGAGACCGGGATTTCCTTCGGCGTCGCTCAGGACAGGCTCTCGCGCGCGGCAGCCACGCGCGCGGGAATGACACCGTGGTACTGGGTGGTACAGAAGAGCTGCGGTTATCACATTGAAACCCAGTGTCGGCGGAAAGCGCGCTCATCGCCGGAACATCCGCTCGATCTGGCCGCGTGCGAAGCGGATATGCACCGGGCGGCCGTGCGGACAGTTGGTTTTGAATTCGGTGCGATCGAGCTCGGCCAACAACGCGTGAATCTCCGCGGCTTCGAGCACTCGGCCGACCCGCACCGAGCCGTGGCAGGCGAGCTGCTTGAGCAGGTTTTCAAACGCCGCCTCTGTGCCGCCGCGAATCGGCGTCTCGCCGATACTGTCGATCATGTCCGACAGCAGCTTGGCTCCGCCCTCGGCTCCAAACACCGCGGGAGTGCCCTTGAGCACGAGCGAGGTCGGGCCGAAACTCTCGACATCGAAGCCCATCGCGCGCAGCTCCGGGATCGCGCCATGAATCTGTGCGGCGCGCGCGGGGTTGAGCTCGATCGTGGCCGCGACCAGAAGCGCCTGCACGCGGACGCCGCCGCCGCGCAACTCGGCGCGCAGTTTTTCAAACGTGACCCGTTCGTGCGCCGCGTGCTGATCGACCAGCAGCATCCCCTCGTCGCCTTCGAGCGCGATATATCCGGCAAAAATTTGCCCGAGCACTCGCAGTTGCGAGTACATCGGCACGCCCGCTTCCGGATGCGCACCCTCGCGGGCCGGATCGGCGCTGGCGGCGAAGCCCAGGCCAAGCGCGCGTTGCGCCGCGATCGATCGCGCCGGGTCCGGAACCAATCGCAACGCACGCGGCTCTGCACGCGGGGCGTCCATAGCGGGTGCAGAGGAATCTCGTTCGGCGACACGCGCGAGCGTCGCCGCCGTATCGAGGTTCGCGATGCCAGCGGCGCTCGCCACCGCGGCATCCTCGATGCGACCGGCTGCGCCCTCGCTCTGGTTCGAGAGCCGATCGCGCAGCGCGTGATAGACCGCCTCGAACACCGCGCCGGAGTTGCGAAAGCGCACTTCGGTCTTCATCGGATGGACGTTCACGTCCACCTCTTCGTGGCGCAGCTCGACGAACAGCACCACCGCCGGATAGCGTCCGCGCGGCAAGAGTGTCTGATAGGCCTGCGCGATCGCGCGCGCGAGCAGCTTGTCGCGGACGACGCGGCCATTGACGAAAGTGAAGATCATCCGCGCCGAGGCGAACGACTCCTGGCTCATCGTCGCCAGCCCGCGCACGCGAAGGGGCGCGCGCGCTGCGTCGAACCCGAGCATCCGCTCGGCGAGCTTGGCGCCGAAGAGCTGCCGCACGCGCTCCAGCGG
>JBAPSR010000053.1:0-3310 GCA_049281755.1 Binataceae bacterium (SeqCode) | reverse complement strand
AAAGTTCATCCCCAACCAGATAACCTACCGTGCTGATAAGCGTACACCAGACCATCGCGCCCAACACGTTCCATCCGAGGAAACGGAAAAACGGCATCCCCGCCGCACCCGCCATCGGGCCCGCCATAAAGCGCACGCCTGCGATGAAACGTGCCATGAAGACCGCCTTGGCGCCGTGCGTCTGGAAGAAAAGCTGCAAACGATCGTAGCGCTGGCGGGCGAAACTGAAGTTCGCGGCCAGCCGGACAAGAAGCCGCTGGCCTCCGGTGCGGCCGAGGATAAATCCGCAGCAGTCGCCGGTGACCGCGCTGGCGATCGTCGCCACATAGACGAAGCGCAGGTCCAGGATTCCGCGTCCGGCAAGAAATCCCGCCGCGAGCATCACCGTTTCCTCGGGCACCGGAACGCCAAGGTTCCCGACAAAAACGCATACGAAGATGCCGAGATAGCCCCAGGTCGCGAGGACGTCGGCGATATGCTCGGGTTTCAGAATCTCATGCATGCGCTGTTCCGGCGCGTCCGATGCCGTTGTCGGCTTTCGGTGCGTATAGCTTGCCTAAGTGTGTGTCGGGACGTAAGAGGGCATGCCTTGGCACTTTGAAAAAGAACCACCTGCCGGCGGACGGTTCCGGCGCGCCTCAGGCTCGGCCGCAAGAGGAAATCTACGGACCGTTGAGGCCCCAGATGTGTATTTGCCAGATGCCGAAGGCAACCAGGAAGATCGATGCGCAAATCAGGATTTTTGTGAGTTGATCGGTCCGCCGCGGCATCCCGAGCGCCATCATCACGAGCAGAAACGGAAACGCGGGAATGTAATGACGAGTTCCGAACTGCGCAAAGCCATTCGCATAGCAGAGCAGACTGGGTATCGAGACCAAGATCGCTGCCAGACCCATCATCGCAATAGTCAATCGTTTGAAACTCGGCCTCAACGCAAGCACGAAGGCGGGACTGGTCAACGCGACCGCCTGCCCCGAGAACACCGGATGTATATATGGAAAGGTACCATTCACCGTCGGTGCCATGAATAGCACCGTGTACAGGTTGCCGGGCAGATAGCGCAGCGAAAAGACCGGCGCGCCCTTGGGACCGGTGAGCATCACACCTTGATCAAAAAGGCTGCTGAAGCGCGCTTCGTTCAATCCTACGAAGATCACTCCGACTGCCAAGTAGCCGGGAATCATCTCGAGAATTTCGGTGAACGTACGACCTTTCGCCAGTAACAAAATCGCATATACCGGCGCGGCAAGCGCGAGGTCGTACCTGCCCAGCGTCGCGATTGCCGCCCAGATTCCCACCCATAGCGGACGCGCCTCGCCAAACAACTCGATTAGCGCGAGCAGAGTGAAGATGATCGAGGTGTTCATCGGCAGCGCCCATGTGGTACCGAGGGTGGTTTCGTACCACAGCACGTTTCCCAAACCGAAGAAGAAGGTGAGCCACACCCTCGAACTGAGAGAAAGCCGGAATCGTCCGAGCAAGATCCACGCAAGCGCGATCGCGACGGCGCCTACTACGACTGAAAATTCTGTTTGGTTGGTGCCCATCCCCCA
Source organism: Binataceae bacterium (SeqCode) (assembly GCA_049281755.1). Classification (GTDB taxonomy): domain Bacteria; phylum Desulfobacterota; class Binatia; order Binatales; family Binataceae; genus JBARDN01. The sequence continues at coordinate 1,757 of JBAPSR010000053.1, read as the reverse complement.
GATCGCCGTGAACGGCATCAGCATGATCGCCGGGAGCGGCGGATGTAGCGCGTAGCTGTATTTCCCGATTTGCACGTGCTCAAGGAAGGATTGCGGCGCGTCGATATAGGTATGGCCTTGGACGAACGCGACCGCCTGTCGCACCTGCTCGTTGAACGGCGACGGCGGGTACATCGTGACCGCATAGAGCGCCAGAAACGCGATAAACACCGCGACGCCGGACCATCCTTCAGCCGACACCGCAGAACGGATCCGGACCAGGGCAGGTCCGGCGACGCCGCGTTCAGCTCCGTGGAAAATCGCAAACCCGCTAAGTGCGAGCACCACCGCGATATAAATCAGAAAATTCGAGGTTCGATCCTGACTCAGGAAATTCGGCGCAAAGACAAGCGTCGCGGCGAGTGCAAAAATCAAGAACCCGCGCGCGGTTGCAAAGAACTCCGCTTTCCGCACGGCATTGGAGTCCATCGTCCTTCCCGTGCCGGCATCAAATGAGTTGACTAGCTGTGCGTATACCTTTCCCACTTCGCCGCAGAATCTAGCAGATCGGCGCGGGGAACTTTAGCGGCTCGCGATCACGCACGATCTCGCTTTCCAGCCGGTTCGGGAATTGGTAAAACCTCGACACCAATGAAACATTCTGCTCAAGAAGCCTCCACGATGCCGGCGCGGGCCCGGGGCGCCTTCGCCTTTGCAAGCCCGGTCGAGTTGCGCCGCGTCAGCCGCGACGACTGGGAGACAATCGGACTTGTACTGGGCGTCAAGGCACTCCTGTTCTGGTACGTATTTGTCATCAACGAGATCCGTAACGACAAGTGGATCAAATCGCCGTCCGAAACGCTCGCGTTATTCAATCATTGGGACGTCGGCCAATACACGAACATCGCAGCCCTCGGCTACGGCGCCACCGGCGATGCTCGTCTGCGGCTCGCGTTTTTCCCGCTCTACCCGTGGCTGATTCGCGCACTCGATATCGTCGTTCGCAACCCGCTCGTGAACGGGATGATCGTTTCGGCGATCGCGTCGATGGTGCTGGGTCTCGCGCTCTGGCGGCTGGTCGACTTCGAGTATGGACCAGAGGTCGCGCATCACGCGGTGTGGTTCATGTTCATTTTCCCCTCGTCCTATTTTCTGCATCTGACATACACCGAGAGCATGTTCATCGCGCTGGTGTTGTTGTCATTCCTGGCCTGCCTGAAGGACCAATGGCGGTTTGCGGGGCTGTATGGCGGTCTGGCGACCCTAACGCATGACACAGGCATACTGCTCGTCGCGGCGTTGGGTGTCGAAGCGCTTAAGCGGCTTCGCGAAACGCGCCGATGGAACAACTCGTGGCTGTGGTTGGGGCTGATCCCCGCCGCCTTCGTGGTGCTGATGGTGATGAACTGGCGGATCGCGGGAGATCCGCTTACCTTCATGCACGTCAACGGCGAGCACTGGGGCAACTATTTCAGAAATCCACTGGCCGCCTACAATCAACTTGGGGTCCTTACGTGGATGAACCCAGCCGGCGCCGAGACTATGGGAGTGCAGGTTTTCATTTTCATAATGATCGGCCTAGCGGCTAGTGTCGCCTCGGCCTGGTATCTGCGCGCATCGTACACCGTCTGGATCGCCGGAAACTGGCTGATAATCGCCAGCCTGTCATGGGACCTCAGCTCGCCACGTTATACCCTGGCGATGTTCCCGATTTTTATTCTCTTTGCTCTGGCAGGCCGGCGGCTTTTCTGGATGCGCCTGCTGACGCTGTGGTCGAT
>JBAPSR010000052.1:0-8574 GCA_049281755.1 Binataceae bacterium (SeqCode) | reverse complement strand
GAGTTCGTCTTCGCGCGCCCGTGCACGCATCGCGCGCGCAAGCGAAAGCACGGCCCGCGTGAAATTGTCGCGCGCCTCGGCGAGCATCGCGGCCGGATGCCGCAGTCGGACCGTGAGATCGTCCAGCGTTTCGCGCAGGCCGTCGAGCGTCCGCTCCATCGCAACCGACAGCGACTCGGCCGCGGCGGCGACGCGTTCGGCGAGTTCGGCTTTGGCCGCGATCACCATCTGCGCGGCGGCGGTCGGCGTAGGCGCGCGAACGTCGGCCACGAAATCGGCAATCGTGTAGTCAATCTCGTGGCCAACGGCCGAGATGATCGGGATCACAGAGCGGAAGATCGCGCGCGCGACGACCTCTTCGTTGAACGCCCACAGATCCTCGAGCGAGCCGCCCCCGCGGCCGACGATCAGCACGTGGGCGCGGCCGTCACGATTCAGATCCTCGATCGCCGCGGCGATATCGCTCGCCGCGTATTCGCCCTGCACGATCGCCGGGCGCAAAATCAGATGGCGATCGGGATAGCGATCGCCGAGCACGCGCAGGATATCGCGCAGCCCGGCGCCCGAGCGCGCGGTCACGATTCCAATCACCGTCGGCAAAAACGGAATCGGGCGTTTGCGTTCCGCCGCAAACAGGCCCTCGGCTTCGAGCCGTTTCTTGAGCTGCTCGAAGGCGAGCTGCAAAGCGCCCGCGCCGCGCGGCTCGACCGCGTCAGCGATAACCTGCAACTGTCCGCGCGCCTCGAACAGGTTTGCGCGCCCGCGCACCAGGATCGCCATCCCGTCGGCGACGCGGAATTTCGTCCTCGAATACGCGCTCTTGAACATCACGACGCTGATCGAGCTGCGGTCGTCCTTGAGCGTGAAGTACAGATGCCCCGACCCGGGGATACGCGCGTTCGACACCTCGCCCGTCACCCAGAATTCATCGAGGCCGGCTTCGAGCGTGCCGCTGATGAGCCGCACCAGCTCGGTGACGCCGAGCGCTTTGCGCGGCGCGGGCGCCGCGGGCGGCAGCGTCAAATTGAGTTGTGCATCGGTCGGCATATGCGGAGCGGCAAGCCTCAACCTACCAGATGCGACAAGCGCACTCATACGGGCTGCCGTCTCACGAACGGGCGACAGATTTCGATACGTCATTTCGAACGGAGGCTGCCGGAGAGAGAAATCCCGAGGCGTCCGTGCACTCACTCTCAGTGGCGCGGAAGTTAAGGGCCGTGCACGGAATTCCTCGCGTGGGAATGACAACTCAGCCCGCTTCCGAAAAACGCGAACTATTTTCCCACGCCGAGGCGGACGCGGCCGTAGGTCTCTGCGGACGAATCGAAGTCGATGCTCGCGTGTTGCGCGCCTACGTTGATGTTACGAAACGCCGCCTGAAGCGGGCTCGATTCGTACACCGAATGCGCTCCCGATCCGGAATAGAGCCGCGCTACGGCGCGGCGGCATAGCTCGGCCAAATAGGCGGCGTTCCACTTCACTTGCGCGCGCGCCGCGAAGTCCATGCCCGCGCCGATCTCCATCAAGCGCTCGAACTCGTTTTGCGTATCGCCCTCCAGCAGCTCCGCGCTGCGGATTTCGGCTGCCGCTTCGGCCAGGCGCAGCTGCGTTGGCGCGTGCTCGGCCTTGCTCGCGCCGGTCAGGATCACGCGGCGCTCGCGCGTGCGTTCGATAAATTTTTCGAGCGCGAATTTAGCCGAGCCCAGCACCGCGGTCGCGACCGAATTCGAGAGCATCGCCTCGGCCGAGAGCTTGTATAGATTGCTCGCGTGATTGCGCGCGTGCGGACTCGATCCGCCAAACAGCACGCGCGTGTCGATCGCGCGATAGGCCGGCACGAAGATTCCGCGCGCGATCAGATCCTTGCTGCCAGAGCCGCGCAGCCCGAGCACCTGCCAGGTGTCATCGACCTCGATCTCGGCGCGAGGAATCACGACGTGCACCTTGGGTCCGTGCGTCTGTGAATCGGCGCATCCGAGCATCACCCAGTTCGCATGATCGATCCCGCTGCCAAATTGCCAGCGCCCGTCGACGCGGTAGCCGCCATCTACATCGGTCGCTGTCCCCTGCCATGAGAGCGTTCCCGCGACCAGACCGTCGCTGCCGCCCGCAAAAACCTCATCCTGCGCGGCTTCGGGAAACGAGCCCATGCACCAATGATGCGCCCCCATCACCATCAGCACCCATCCGCTCGAGGGGCAGCTCATCGAGATCGTGGTGACGGCGGCGGCTAGAGTGCGCAGCCGCAGCTCGTAGCCGCCGGCGCGCGCGGGAATCGGGATCCGGAACATTCCGGCGTCGCGCAGGATACGCATGCTCTCGGGCGCGAGCATCCGCGCCTCGTCGGAGGCGCGCGCGTTGCGCTCGAGCGCGGGCGCGATCTCGGCGACGCGGCGCAAAATTTCCGCGCGATCGATTTTCATCGCATCACCGCAACCATCGCGCCGGCTCAGCTCTTGCGGCCGGCCGCCTTGGCCTGCGCGCTGTTCGGATCGAGATACACCGGCATCCCATAGACCTGGCTGTTGTGCGAATGCGCGAGCTGATGCAGCCCGAACACGGTCTGCATCGCGTTCCATTGACCCTGAGCGTCGAGGGTCTGGTTGATCGCCTCTTTGGTGAGCTTCAGCGCCATCATCGGTTTCGCCGCGATCTTGTTTGCGAGCTCAAGCACTTCGGCCTCGAGCCGCTCGCGCGCGACGACGCGATTCACCATCCCGAGGCGATGCGCCTCGTGCGCGTCGATCCAGTCGGAGGTGAAGAGCATCTCCTTGGCTTTGCGCGCGCCGAGCTCCCACGGATGCGCGAAATACTCGACGCCGCACACGCCCATCCCGACCACGGGGTCGCAGAACATCGCGTCGTCGCTGCATACGATCAGGTCGCACACCCACGCGAGCATCAGGCCGCCCGCGATCACGCGGCCATGCACCTGCGCGATAGTGGGCTTCGGAATATTGCGCCATCGCCGGCACATCTGGAGGTAGATTTCCTCCTCGCGCGCCATCATACCTTCCTGCCCTTTGTGCGCGAAGCCGCCGTATGTGCCGACGACTTTGAACGGCGCAAAGCTCTCCGGCCCCGCGCGCAAATCGTGCCCGGCCGAGAAATGCGGACCCGCACCCGCCAGGACAATCACCTTGACGTCGTCATCCTGCGCGGCCGCGTCGAACGCGGCGTTGAGATCGTAGGTGAGCTGCAGATTCTGCGCGTTGCGAACCTCGGGCCGATTCTGCGTGATCCGCACCACATGGTCCGCGACGGTTTCATAGAGCACGGTTTTGAATTCAGGCATCGAGCAAACCTCCTGGGACGATTCACTCCTAACCCGCGCGAGCGTATCCCGACAAGCGCGTCACGCCCTGATTACTCTCTTGTTCTTTGGAGGCTGTCGATTTTCTCGTAAATGCCCCCAAGGGTGTCATCCTGAGCCGGAGGCGAAGGATCTACGCGAAGCGATTACTGCAACCAATCCGGGCTATTCGCATTAATCGCTTCGCGGAGATTTTTCACTGCGGCAGCCTTCGTTCAGGATGACGGGCAAGAACTTGGCCATTTATCGACAGCCTCCTTTGAAGGAAGGAGGGGGTGCAGAAATCTTCCCCGCGCCCTCCCGGAACCAAATTAACCCGGCCAGGAACCGCTTTGTCGGCTCGGAGTTGAGTCGTCGCTTTCCTTCATTTTAATGAACCTAACAAAATGAAGGAAAATACTTGCCAGACTAAGCATTTTCCTTCAAAATATGATTGTGGCGATTCTGAAGGAAAATCACTCTAATCTCTTCGAGGAACTCTCGACTGATCAGCTTAGGACTGTCGTCGATACCCAGCAACTCTTCGAGGCATGGAGCAGCGCGTTCATTCGTGCCGAAAGCTTTCGCGGCGGGATGCACTGGAAGACCGCTGGCGGGAAACAATATCTCTTTCGCACGCGTGATCGGCGCGGCTACGGCAAAAGCTTAGGACCGCTAACGTCCGAGACCGAACGGACCCTCGAGCAATTCAAACGAGCAAAGGCAGAGGCCAAGGAACTCGAGGCCCAATTGCGGCGCCAACTGGCTGAGCAGGCGCGCTTCTGCAAGGCAGCCCGAGTGGCGCGGGTTCCACGCGTGGCGGCTTCACTCGCCAGGGGACTGTGGCGCGCAGGTCTGGAGGATGCCGTCTTGATCGTCGGCACGAACGCTCTTTATGCGTATGAGGCGGCGTGCGGGGTGCGAATTCTTTCGGCTGGGCGTTTGGAGACCCGCGACCTCGATCTTCTGCTCGACTCGCGCCGTTCACTGGAATTGATCACGAGCGAAGTCCGGCGCGAAGGCCTTATCGGCATCCTGCGCAAGATCGACAAGTCGTTCAGCCTGATCGAGAAACAGTCCTATCGCGCGGTGAACGACCGCGGCTACATGGTCGATCTGATCCGGCCGATGCCCAAGCCGCCATGGAAAAGAGAACCCGACATGGTTGGAAGCGAGCCCGACCTGAAGGCCGCGGATATCCAAAATCTGGAGTGGCTGCTCTCCGCGCCCAAGCTTCGGCAGATCATTATCGCAGAGGATGGGTTCCCGGCGCGCATGACGGTTCCCGATCCGAGAGTCTTCGCGTTGCACAAACTGTGGCTCAGCCGTCAACCGGAGCGTGATCCGTTGAAGAAGCCCAAGGACCGCCAGCAGGCTTTCCTGGTCGCCGAACTCGTGGCTCTCTATCTACCGAGGATCAGGTTTTCGATCGGAGATTTGCGGATGCTGCCGCGTGAGGTCGCGGAGCTTTCGGGCGAGCTTCTCGAACATATAGACGTCGTCGCCAAAGACAACCTTCCGCCCGGCTTCGAGCCCTCCGGTGATCGCTAACTGCCGCGAGCGCCTCGCGCGGCGCGGCGGGGGTGTGCTAACAAGCCGCGTATGGCGTCGATGAAATTTCCAGACGGATTTCTGTGGGGCACCGCTAGCGCCTCTTACCAGATCGAAGGCGCGTGGGACCAGGACGGAAAAGGCGAATCGATCTGGGACCGCTTTTCACACACACCGGGCCGGATCAAAAATTCGTGGACCGGCGACGTCGCGTGCGATTTCTACCATCGCTTCAAACACGATATCGCGATGCAGGCAGAGCTCGGGCTCAACGCGTCGCGCATCTCGCTTTCGTGGCCGCGGATCATGCCCGAGGGCAAGGGCCGCATCAACCAGAAGGGAATCGACTTTTACAAACGCGTCGCCGACGAACTGCTCGCGCACAAGATCCAGCCGTGGGTCACGCTCTATCATTGGGATCTGCCGCAGGCGCTCGAGGAGCTCGGCGGATGGACCAACCGCGATCTCGCGAGCTACTTCCGCGACTATGCCGCCGCGTGCGCCGACGCGCTGGGCGATCGGGTAAAGCATTGGATGGTTTTCAACGAGCCGTGGATTTTCACCATCTTCGGCTACCTGCTCGGTAATCACGCGCCGGGACGGCGCGACGGCGCGCAGGCGATTCGGGCGACGCACGTCGTCAATCTTGCTCAGGGTCTTGGAGTGCGCGCGCTGCGCGAGTCGCGGCACAAGCCGGCCGCGGTCGGAACCGCGTTCAGCATGTCGTCGGTCGAGCCCAACACCAATTCGCCGGAGGACAAGAGCGCGGCCGAACGATGGCATCGCTTCAACAATCTGTGGTTCCTCGACACCGTGATGAAGGGCGAGTATCCCAAAATTTACGACACTGGCACTGTCGCCGATCGCCTCGATATGCGGCCAGGCGACATGGAGACGATCAAGGCGCCGCTCGATTTTATCGGAATCAATCTGTACTTCCGCAGTATCGTCGCGCACGACAACAACGCCGCGACGCTGAACGTGCGGCAGATTCATCCGGAAACCAAAGAGCTGACCGATTTCGGCTGGGAGATTTCGCCGCGCGCGCTTTCCGACATGACCAATACAATCGCTGCTGATTATCCCGGCGTGCCGATCTACGTCACCGAAAACGGATGCTCATACGGCGACGCGCCGGGCGCTGACGGGCGAGTGCATGACCCGCGGCGAATCGATTTCACCCTGCGCTATCTTGCCGAGCTCTGGCGCGCGATCCAGAAAGGCGCAGATGTGCGCGGCTACTTCCATTGGACGCTGACCGACAATTTCGAATGGGCCGAGGGCTTCGCGCAGCGCTTCGGAATCGTCTATTGCGACTTCGATACCCTCGCCCGCACGGTCAAAGACAGCGGGCGATGGTACGGGCAGATCGCGCGCGACAATGCGCTCGATCGCGATCCGGGGGCGCAGTGACGCCGGCAATGAATGGCGCGGAGATTCTGGTCTGGATTCACGTGCTCGCCTGGGCGGCCTATTTCGGCGCCCAGTTCGCGGTCATCTATATGCTGATGCCGGCGGCCGAGAGCGCGTCCGACGAGGCGCATCGCAGAGCGAGCCTGATTACCGGCTTCAAATTCTACAATCCGTTTTCGATCGGGATGCTCGGGATCGTGGTGATCACGGGCGCGATGCGCCTGACCGATCTGAAGGCGGAAATGAAGTTCGATTACTTTGCGCGAATCGGAGAGCCGCTCGCGATAAAGCTCGGGCTCGCGTTTCTACTGATCTTTATCCAGACCTACATCACGTTCGGTCTGTCGTTCAGAATCGGCCGGCAGGAAGAGGTTGCCGCGCACGGCGACGGACCCGCGTTCACAGTCGAGCAGTTGAACTCGATGCTGAAGCGGATTCGCGCGATGATTTGGGTGACGATCATACTGACTGCCGCAGTCGTACTCGTATCGCTGACTATTGTGCGGCGCGCGGCGGATGAGCCGACTACCGAGTCGCGTATCTCCGCGCGCGCCGCACTGGATTTCGGACTGTCCCCGGCCGCAGGTTCCGGCCGGTCAGACGGCGCGCGCGTCGCGGGCGACCCGTGGTGGATCGCTCAGGCGAGCGCGAGGAACGAGCAGACGAGATAGGCGAGCGTGATGAGCCCAAACGCCACGCCGGGAAGCTCGGTCAGGAAGCTGTTCTGCGCGTAACGGATGTAGTCAGTCGGCGCCGCCGTCTCAGTCGCGGGGGTCAGTCCTGCGAATTGGGTACGGTTGGTGGTCGTCGCATTCATGGTCGTAATTCTCCCGTGAGTTGTCGTTTCGTGTTATGCCAATGCCAACAGGGACATCGCGATGTACGCCAGCGTGATGATTCCAAACGCCAGACCCGGAAGCTCCGTCAGGAAGCTGTTCTGGGCGAAACGGATGTAGTCAGTCGGCGCCGCCGTCTCAGATGCGTGAGTCAATCCTGCAAACTCGGTACGGTTGGTGGTCGTCGCATTCATGGTCGTATTCTCCCTTCGATTGTTTCGGTGTTATGCCAAGGCCAGCAGGGAAGTCACGATGTAAGCCAGCGTGAGCAGCCCAAATACGAGTCCCGGCACTTCGTCGAGCCAGCTGTACTGTGCGAGCCTGACGGCATCGGTCGACGCCGCGGCTTCTGCCACTTCCGCATACCCAGCCAGCCTTGCCTCATTGGTCGTCGTCGCGTTCATTTTAAGTTCCTCCCGAAACTTGACTTCGGGAGGTAAAGCAGGACCTGTGCCATCGAAAAACTCTCGATTTCAGAAGGATTTAGTATTCGCAGCCTGTGCATAATGTCAGGCAAAAGCCAAATAGTTAAGGCTTTGTAAGGATTTTTGCCAAATCGCGTTTTGCGATACGCAAATTTCCAATATTCGATATTCGCGTTAATTTTCGGCTTTTGCGAAACGATGCAAGCAATTCAATGCAGTAACCTGACTGCATGCGGCCCGATCCATTCGAAGCTTTTAACCGTCATCACAATCTGCGACAGTGCCTTCATCATGGACGAGACGCCACCTGCTCCTCTCCCCCGCACGACCGGCGAACTGATCGCTCCGACCGCGCTCGCATCCGATGCGACCGAAAGCGATCACCTAAGCGGTTTCAGCCGCGAGGCGATCGTGAGCTTCGGTGAGCAGCTCATCTTCGTGACTGCTGTGATCGGCGCGGTTGCGCTCGGTCTGGGTATCACTGACTACTTTCGCGACCATCGGTACATCTCGGCCTACCTGATCGCGTACATCGGATTTCGTTTTGCGGAACTGATGGTCGGCGAGGATCCGCGGCATCCGGCCGAGGCTGCCGCCGCGCACGCGCAGCGCATCCAGACCCAGATCGCGGTGCTGATATTGTTTGCGGCGGCGCCGTTCGAGCGGACCTATCTTTATGGCGGCGAGCCGGCGAAGTGGGTGGGAGCGCTGGGGCTGCTGCTCGAGCTCGGCGGTCTATGGCTCGCGCTCGGCGCGCGGATCCAGTTGCGATTTTTTTCGTCGGACAAAAGCGGACGCGAACGGATGATCCTGGTGAAGACCGGGTTCTTCCGCTACCTGCGCCATCCGGTGTACGCCGGCGTGCTGCTGGTGATGTTCGCGTGGCCGCTCGAGTTTGCCGCGCCGATCGTCGCGATCGCGACGCTGGTCGTGGGACTCACGATCGCGCGCCGCCAGATTCGCGCCGACGAAGCGGTGCTGGCCGCGCGCTTCGGCGAAGAGTTCGAGCAATACAAACAAACCACCGACGCGCTCATCCCAAGCATCTGGTAGGGAT
>JBAPSR010000051.1:0-4857 GCA_049281755.1 Binataceae bacterium (SeqCode) | reverse complement strand
TTCGTGTTCACCAATCCGATACGCGCAAAGACCGACGTGAACCCGGATTTCTTCAAAGGCACCCGAATCGAAGAGGCGGTCGCGTCAGCGCTGAAGGCAAATCAAAAAGACGCCTCGTGAAACGATCTCTTAACCTTTGAGTTTCGCGTTGAACTCGACCAGGAGCTGCGCGAACAGCTTCGGATCCTGACCGTGCATCGAGTGTCCCATTTGCGGGAACGACCTGTAGTCAATCGCTTGTCCTGCCCGCGAAACCAACTCGCATACGCGCTTTGCCTGCAAGTCCGAAGCGGCGCCCATCATGTATCCGCGATCGTCGTCCACGTGGCGGAAATGATGCGTGTACAACACGGGACATTTGACGCTCGCGAGCATCCGCGCATGGTCGCAGCTCGCGAATACCGAACCCTCCCAGAAGGCTCGCGCCCACTCCGGATCGTATTCCTTGATTCGCTGCGGAATTTCGGCATCGGAACCAAACATCATCGGAGCGATCGCACGCGATAGCCAGTCGGGAAGCTCCGTCCTGGCCGCTTCGATCATTCCGGCGAAGTCGCCAACGCTCCATTGATCGCCAAGGTATTTGCTCATCAGCGCGAAGATTGGACCGATGCTCTGCCGGATAGACGGTCCGCAAGAGGGATCGACTTGCGAGCAAAACAGTGGAGGGTCTTCGTAGTGAGCGCCGCGGATTGTCCTGGGCATCGCGTATGCGGACAGCCACGCGGAGATCACGCCGCCCGATGAGAGTCCGCTGACAATCACCGGCCGCCCGATCGCCAGCGCGATGAATCGCACCAGGTCATTGCCAAAATTGTCGGCGGTGTAGCGGCCCGGCGTCCTGCTCGATCTTCCTTGCCCGCGCAGGTCAACCGCGAAAGCCTGGAAATGCTCCTGCAGCAAATCCATCGCCTGCTCATATCCCCACCACGATTCCGTCTGTCCTGGGATCAGCAACAAGGCAGGCTTGTCTGCCGATCCCGCTACCGCGAAGTTGATCACGGCCTCACCGGTATCGATCGTTTGCTCGGGATAGGCGTGCGCGACGTAGGTCTCGGCCGGATGGTCAGGACCGAAATGAAGCGAGCTCATTGTATGATCTCCTTGTCGATCGTCCTACCCTCCATATCGATCTCAGCCCATTTCCATTATTCAAGTGTACTAACTAATGTTGTAAAAGCTAGCAGAGCCATTGACAGATTTAGGTTTGAATTCGATCGGAGGACGGTGAGGTGGAGTGGCGGAGGGTGAGGCAAAAAATCGGCCGTTTCAACTCTCCTTCAATAGCGACACGATCAGAACGTCAATTTCAGAAAAATCCACTCGCGAGTATAGATGCGTTTAATTGGAGGATTGACTTTGATGGCGCACGAGAAACTGGCGGCTGTGGTGATCCTCCAGGTGATGGCGGGTTTGCTCTTTTCGCCAAGGGTGTCGCGCGCGATGACCGAAGCGGCGACTATCAAGATCGCAGGAAATCATCCACATATCGCCATTACGCCGCAGTGGCGGCCCGCGGCGAGCGACTGGAGTTTGAACATGAAGACGGTGCTGGCGCTGCGCAATCGGCCCGAGTTGCAGGAACTCAAGCACGAACTGCAAAAGCCGGGCTCCGCGAATTACCACAAATGGCTCAGCACAGGGGAGTTTATGCGCCGCTTCGGGCCCACCAGCAGCCAGATGGAAGACGTTGTCAGATGGCTCAAGACCAGCGGGTTCGCCGTCACCTCGAGCAACATCGGCACTCGCACGGTTCACTTCAGCGGCAGCGTCGCGAACGCAGAGCGCGCGTTTTCGACGCGAATCCTAAGCAATGCGAACGTCTACGCGAACGTGTCCGACCCTCAAGTTCCGGCAGCGATCGGCAACTCCATCGCGGCCGTGGTGGGCTTGAGTGGTCCGCTCAAAGCGGGCCGGCCCAGAGCCCGCGCAATCGCCGACTCGGCGGTGGCGACGCCCGATTATCGCATCGGTAAAGAGAATCATCTTTCGCCGCAGGATTTATGGACATTTTACGATGAGAAACCGCCGACCGATCCAAAAAATATTGGCGGCACCGGCCCGGACGACTGTATCGCGCTGCTCGAAACGACGGGCTTGGATACCGGAGCGCTCACGAAGTACACCAAGCGGTTTAAGTTACCGCCGGTCAACCTCACGGTAGTGTTGACCGATCCGCTGGACGGGCCGGGGATCGCGATCGCCAACGAAATCTATCTGGATGTGGAGTCGTCTCACGCGATGGCGCCCAACACGCCGATCGTGATTTACGACGCCAACGACGCTAACGGCGACGAATTCGACGCGCTTTCGCTTGCGGTCTTCCAAAACGCATGCGGCGTGATCAGCTCCAGCATCCACAACTGCGTCGATCTTGGCGTGGTTTCCGCCTATGCCGACGTCGAGGCGCAAGCCGTGATGCAGGGTCAGACTTACTTTCATGCGTCCGGTGATTTCGGCTCATATTTTGATTGCGGAAAGCCTACTGATACGGAAGCCACTACAGACGTCCAACCGAGCGTCGATGAGACCGCGGCCAGCGAAGACGTAACTTTGGTCGGCGGCACTCAGTTTACTCCGACGCTTGACCCACAAGGTCGTGTCAGCGCCTCTATCCAGCCGGGGGATGAATACGTCTGGAACGAGTGGCCGAAGCCGACCGATCCGATCCCGCGTCCTCCGGTTAAAGGCGCCAGCACGGGCGGAATCAGCGTGGTCTTCCCCAAGCCAAGCTGGCAGGACGGCCTTGTACCTCCCGGGTTTTCCGAGCCGAGCGACCTCTCGATGCGTGGCGTGCCGGACGTTTCGATGATGGCGAGCGGTGGTGAACCGGGAGTGTGGATCGTCACTACCAATCAGATTCAAAAGCAAAGCGGTAAAGGCTGCGGCGCAAAATACTGCTTCATCGGCGAAGGAGGCACCAGTGTCGGATCGCCAGTCTGGGCCGGAATCTCGCGCCTGCTGGCGCAGGCTCTGAATACCACCCGGCTGGGCAACATCAATCCCCGGCTGTATGAGATGTCGGTCGACCAGATACCCGGATTGGTCGACGTTTCCCAGCCCGGCGAGAATTGCCCGTACTCGCACTGCGATTTATTTCCGGGCTACCAGGTTGGTACCGGCTACGATCTGGGAACCGGACTCGGCAGCCCAGACATCCAAAAGTTGCTCGCGAACTTCTGAGGCTCTTCACCCAGCGAGCGACGGAATCGAGACTTCGATTACCTGGACTTGGCGAAGTAAACCGATGTAGCTCGGCGCCTGGATCATAGGACCATCTCCGGTTTCGTCGTTCCGAGCAGCATTCCTCCAACCGCTCTCGCGACCGGATCGGCCTGCAAGTAGGCGTGTCCCAGCGCGGCCTGCACATCCTGGAACCGGCGCTGGAGGGGATGGTCCAGAAAGATCGAGCGGCCGCTCGCCGACCGGAACAGATCACCGACCGCCTTTCCGACGAGCTCGCAGCCGCGGTTCATGTTCCAGCGCATCTGCGCGCGTATCTGCATCGATGCGAGCTCGCGCGCCTCGGCCATTTGCCATAACTCGTTCGCGTCTGCGCGGATCCGTGCGACCGATGCGTCGAGATACCAGACGGCCTCGGCCAGCCGTTGCTGAATGATCGCGTCATCCGCGGCTCGTCCACCCGAATTTAGCTTGCGATCGCGCGATGCTGCCATCCACGCATCGACGAATCCACGCGCGGAGCCGAGCGCCGACGCCGCCAGCGCCATGTTGAACACCACCGACCACGGCAGTCGGTAGAGAGGTCCTTGATTCACCTCTTGCCCGGGCAGCGAGGCGTTGATCGCGTAGTCGAGATGAGACTGCGTGCGGTATTCAGGAACGAAGGTCTCTTCGACCACGATGTCCTTGCTGCCGGTCCCCTTGAGGCCGGCCACGTGCCAGTTGTCCTCGATCCGGTATTGGTCCGGCATCAGGAGGAGCGAGCGGAAATCGCGAACCTGTTTTCCGGCGATCTCTCGCGCTCCGCAGATCGCGCCCAGCATCACGCCGCGGCAGTGATCGCATCCGGTCGAGAACGACCATCGTCCCGAAATCTTGTAGCCGCCCGCAACCTTTTCAGCCTTACCGGTCGGATTGTATGACGACGAGTGCATCGTCGCGGGGTTCTCGCCCCACATTTCCTGCTGCGCCTTGTCGTCGAAGAGCGCGAGCTGCCACGGATGCACCCCGATCACGCCGGCGACCCATCCGGCCGACGGCGACGCGCACGAGAGCTCGATCGCCGCATCGACGAACTTGGCTAGAGAGACCTCGCCGCCGCCAAAGCGTGCGGGCTGCAACGCTCGCAAGAAACCGCCGTCCAACAGGAGCTTCCACGTCGGGTCGCTGAGCCGCCGCATCCGCTCGTCGTCAGCGACATTGGCCGCAAGCTGCGATGCGACCCGCCGCGCCTCTTCAACCACACCCATCGTCAATGCTTCTCCTCGCTACTTGACCTAACCTCTCTCACGATTGCCGACGAGCCCTCGATCCGTTCACCTCGCTTCGGCTCATACCGTCCGCCGAGATGTTCGGCAAAAAATCTCTCCACGCGCCATGAAGTCCATCCTGTTGGCCGCCTGATTGAAACCGTGGCCTTCGTCGGGATAAAGCAGGTACGTTGCGGTGCCGCCGTTCTTCTCGATCGCGGCGACGATCTGTTCCGATTCAGCCTGCTTCACGCGGGCGTCGTTGGCTCCCTGCCCGATCAGGGGCGGTATCCGGATTTTATCCGCCGAAAACAGGGGCGATGCATTGCCGGTCGCAAGCTCGATGGCGCTGGTGTGGTAGTTCTCGTCGCCATCGGTGTCTTGCCGGTAGACGATCGTCTCCGAGTCCCAAGCCCATTCGTGG
>JBAPSR010000050.1:0-8351 GCA_049281755.1 Binataceae bacterium (SeqCode) | reverse complement strand
GGTCGCGATGGAGCCCGCCACGCTGGCCGCGATTATCGGCGGCGCGCTTGCCAAGGGCGAGGCGCTTGCCGCGTCGCGGATCGCGGGAATCATGGCTGCCAAACGAACCCACGAAATGATCCCGCTGTGCCATCAGATTGCGCTTGACCTGGTTGAAATTGAGTTCCGCCCGAGCCGCGACAGCTCCGCGCTCGAAATCGAGGCGCGCACCGTGACCAGCGCGCGCACCGGCGTCGAGATGGAGGCGATGGTCGCGGTCAGCGTGGCGGCGCTCACGATCTACGACATGGCGAAGTCGATCGACCGGGCGATGGAGATCGGCGCGATCCGCTTGGTCAGCAAGTCCGGCGGGCGCAGCGGCGAATTCCGGCGCGCGAATGAAGCGCCATGGCCGCATGAGCAATCCTCGCCCCGATCCAAATGACCTCGGAACAAATCACAGCGGCTCCGGAAAAGGCTGCGCTGGAACCTGGCGGGCGGATCTTTCTGCGCACCGGGCGCGACGGACCGGTGCGTGGCGGCAACCCCTGGATATTCTCGCAAGCGATCGCGCGGGTCGAACCGCTTGGGCTTGCCGCTGGCGCATTCGTCGAGGTGCGCGATTCCGGCGGCGACCTGCTCGGTATCGGCTACTACAATTCCGCGACCACGATCGCGATCCGGATGCTCGCGTGGAGCGCAGCTCCCGCCCTGGCCGGTTTGATCGCGCGGCGCCTCGGCGATGCGATCGCTATGCGGGCGCGATTTATCCGCGACGACACCGACTCGTACCGGCTCGTCAATGGAGACGGCGACGGTCTCTCGGGCGTGGTGGTTGATCGCTATGGCGACGTGCTGGTACTGCAGCTTCTAACCGCCGGGGCGGATGCGATGCGCGCCGAAATCATTTCGGCGCTGGCGGCCCGCGTCGCGCCGCGCGCGATTATCGAGCGTAGCCAGGGTGCGGTACGCAAGCAGGAAGGGCTCGCCGATCGGATCGGAGTCGCCTACGGGGCCGAGGTTGCTGAAACCGTCGCGACCGAAAATGGAATAAAATTCTCGGTTGATCTCACCCGCGGCCAGAAAACCGGCGCGTTCCTGGACCAGCGCGAAAACCGCGCTATCGTGCGCGGGCAGTCCGCCGGCGCTTGCGTGCTCGACGCGTACTGCTACAACGCGGGCTTCGCGCTCGCGGCGTTGGCGGGCGGCGCGGCACGCGTCATCGCAATCGACACGGCGGCGCGCGCGCTCGAGACGGCGCAGAGGAATCTCGCGCTCAATGGCTATCCCTGCGACGCAGCCCAGTTGATTCATGCCGACGCCGGAGAGTTCATGGCCAAAACCGAAGAGCGCTTCGACCTGGTGGTGCTCGACCCGCCGCCTCTGGCGCGCAGCCGCGCCGACGCCGACCGTGCCGGACGCCTGTATGTCGAGCTGAACGCGCTTGCGATGCGCGTGCTTGCGCCAGGGGGACGAATCCTGACTTTCAGTTGCTCGGTACATTTCCGGGGCGAAGAGTTTCTGCGCGCGGTCCGGATCGCGCAGAACAAATCGGGACGCAAGCTCAAGATGCTCGCGCGGCTCGGTCCCGGCCCCGATCATCCCGTGTTGCTCGGGCATGCCGAGGGAGAGTATTTGACGGGGCTGTTCCTGGCCGATTTGGGCTGACGGCATAAAACCGGCCATTTCCTGCTTGCACACCAAGGCGCTTTCCTTGAGTATAGAGCGGATTTTCGAGGGCGGAATGGTACCAAACAGTATCGCGCGCAAGTGGATAGTCTTGCTCGTCGCAGTCGCGGCGATCGCCGTATCGGCATGTCATCGCGAAGTTGCGGTGCCGCCGATCAAAGAACGGGCGATCACGTTCACCGATCGATTCTTCGACGTTTGGCCGACCAGTCCTACCCGGGCGTTTATCGTCGGCACGCGCGGCAAGGTTTTGCTCACCGAAGACGGAGGGCTGCATTTCAAGCAGGTCAATATCGGCACCGACCTGGCCGTGTTCGGGATCCAGATGGCCGATGATCAGAACGGATACCTATGCGGGCAGGACGGCCTGATAATGCGCACGCGCGACGGCGGCAAGACCTGGCAGCGCATCAACTCGCGCACCAATCTATTTCTTTTCTCGCTCTCTTTTCCCGATCGCCTGCACGGATTCTTTGTCGGCGACGGCTCCGTGGTGCTCAGCACCACCGACGGCGGCGAAACGTTTTTGAAGCGCCAGTTGGAGCACCTGTTTCCACCGGAGCTTCAGGACTACGCGCTCCCGT
This sequence comes from Binataceae bacterium (SeqCode), assembly GCA_049281755.1. GTDB lineage: Bacteria > Desulfobacterota > Binatia > Binatales > Binataceae > JBARDN01. The sequence goes on along the minus strand of JBAPSR010000050.1, from coordinate 6,099 downwards.
TCGAGGAGCCGAAATTCTATGGAGTCTCGTTCGTTGACGACGATCGCGGATGGATCGTCGGTGAGCTGGGCCGGATCTGGGCAACCGGCAACGGCGGCAAGACCTGGCAGGAGCAGCAGAATTCGCTGCTCGCGCAATGGAAGCGTCCGCTCGGTCCCAACGACGACCCTCGCTTCGCCGATTTTCAGCTCCCGAGCATGTTCGGCGTATCCTTCCGCGACGCCCAGCATGGCGCCGCGTGCGGAGTCGAAGGATGGGTGATCGAAACCAGCGACGGCGGCAAGACCTGGAGCTTTGCGCATCGGGCCGAAAAAGCCGGCGACCCGCCCGAGCCGATAGTGACCGAAAGGCCGCAGATTCCGGCGCGCGATCCGTTGTTCTCGATTGATCTGTTCGGCGCCGATCAGGGGATGACGGTGGGATTGACCGGCACGGTTCTGCGTCTGCAACCCAACGGCGCATGGGCGCACGACAGCAGCATTGCGGCGCTGCCGTTTCCATTTAGTCAGGTGCGCTTCTTCGACAGCCAGCATGGATGGATCGTCGGTTTGGGCACGGTTCTATACACAGCGGACGGCGGCAAGACCTGGCGCTTTTGCCAGGGCTAGCGCGGCGCGCGGCGTAAAGCGGAGAACTCGATGGTCTGGTATCGGTTCGGTGAATGGATAATCAAGCGGCGCTTTTACGTGCTGATCGTAATCGCCGCACTGACCGGATTCTTCGGCTACTACGCGGCGCAAACCCGCCTGGTGACGAGCTTCGGCGACCTGCTTCCGCAGAACCATCCGTTCATAAAAATCGCCCATAAGTACGACGAGTATTTTGGCAGCGTGAACAACGTTACCGTGATGATCGAGGCGCGCCAGGGCACCATCTACACCCCCGCGATTCTCTCCAAGATCGTCAAGATGACGGGCGACATGGACCTGGTTTACGGAATCCAGCACGGCTCGGTGCGTTCGCTTTCCACCGCGAGTTTCTTCCGTCCGTTGGCGGGCGGCGTGATCCTGAACACTCCGGTGTTGCCCGGCGGCAAGGTTCCCTCGACCCAGGGGGAGATCGACGAGGTCCGCAGCAACGTTCACAAAAATCCGGGCGTGGTGTTTGGACGCTTCGTCTCGCTCGACGACAAGGCCGCGATTATCGAGGGGAGCTTCCTCGAGTCGCGGCTCGACTACCAGCGGATCTTCGACGAGGTTTACAAGATCGTCGTCGATCCGGAAAAAGGATCAGACGTAAGGATCTATGTTGGCGGGCAGCCGATTCTGTACGGATGGGTTTACCATTACACGCCGCAAATTTTCAAAATTTTCCTCCTGACCGTCCTCGCGCTGTGGATTCTGCTCTATCTCTATTTCCATGATTGGCGCGGAGCGCTGCGCCCGACGATCTCGGGCGTAATCTGCGCGATCTGGGGCCTGGGCTTTATCCGGCTAATCGGGTTCACACTTGATCCGCTGGTCCTGGTGATCCCGTTCCTCATAACCGCGCGCGCGGTCAGCCATTCGGTGCAGATGCACGATCGGTATTACGAGGAGTATTACCGCACTCGCGACAAGAACACCGCGATCCTTTCCGCCTTCTCGGAATTGTTCGTTCCGTCGCTCTCGGGAATCCTGACCGACGCGTTCGGGGTGCTGGTGATCCTGCTGGTGCCGGTGCTGTTCCTGCAGAAGCTCGCGATCACGGCTTCGTTCTGGATCGCCGCGATCATCGTGAGCGAGTTGCTGCTCAACCCTATCGTCTATTACTACCTCGAGCCGCCGCGAATCGAAGTGATCGAACGGCGCGAGCATGGCTTCTTCAAGCGGATGTTGATCGCGATTGCGCATCCGATGCTCGAGCCTCGCGGGCGCAGAATCACGATGGTGGCGACCGCGGTCGCGGTTTTGCTCTGCGCATTCTTCTGGACCGGGCTCAAGGTGGGCGACCCGTCTTCGCAATCGCCGGTGCTGTGGCCCAACTCGCCCTATAACCACGCGATGAAATCGATTCAGGACGAGTTCGGCGCGATCGAACAGTTCGTGGTGGTTGCGGAGCTGAACAGCCGCGGCGCGCTAAACGATCCGAAGCTGTTTCACGTGATGGATCGCTACGAGCGCTACATGGAAGGCGATCCCGCGGTCGGAGGTGCTTTTTCGGTCGCCGACCTGCTCTCCAACGGTGGCGGCGCGCTGCAAGAGTTCGAGCCAAAATGGTTCGTGCTGCCGGCCACCAAGCGTGGCACCGGCCAATTGCTCGGCGGATTACTGGCAGGCGCCTCACCGCTTTCGACCGCGTACATTATTACGCCGCGGCGCGACGCGACCCAGATCACCGTGTATGTTAAGAATCGCGAGGGCGAAAACATCCAGCGAATCGTGCTCCGCACCCAGCGCTTTTTCGCCGATCCGAAAAATCACGTTGACGGGGTCGAGTTCAAGCTCGCCGCCGGAATTATCGGTGAGCTGGCGGCCGCCAACCAGGAAATTATCGACAACGATCTGCTGCTCAACGTGCTCGCGTTTGCGACCATCTACATAATCGTGCTCGTCACCTACCGATCCTTCATGGCAGGGTTATATTTACTGTTCCCGCTCGCACTGGCTAATGCCGCGATCAACGCGTACATGGGCGCGCACGACGTCGGGATCAACATCAACACGCTGCCGGTGGTCACGGTCGGTGTCGGATTTGGAATCGACTACGCGATTTATATCGTGAGCCGGATTATCGAGGAGCTCGCCCTCGGCCGCGAACTCAAGGACGCGACCTACAGCGCCCTGGTCACTTCCGGCAAGGCCGTCGCCTTTACCGCGTTGACGCTCGTCGCTTCGGTGCTGTTCTGGTATTGGTCGAGCATCAGGTTCGACGCAGAGATGGGGATGCTGCTGGCGGTCTGGATGTTCGTGTCGATGATCGGCGCGATGACGGTGCTGCCGGTCCTGATCGTGACGTTCGATCCGAAATTCATCCATCGCGAGAAAGACCGGATCCTTGCCTCGCGGCGTCCCGACTTGGCGCAGCGCACGGTGGCGACGGCGTCGTAGGGAAGCGCGCCGCGCGATCTTGGCAACGGCGATGAAGCTTCTACGCCTGGATCATTTCGGAATCGAGGTCGCAGAACTGGCGCGCGCGCAGCAGTTTTATACAGGCGTGCTTGGCCTTGGCGTAGCGGCGAATCTGGGGGACCAGGTGCTGCTCGAATGCGGCGGGCAAAACCTTGCGCTGTTCGAAGTAGCGCGTCCTCCTATAACTCCGCAGGCGCGCGCAGCGCTGATCGCGCATCCTCTCGGCCGCGGGCATCATGCGTTCCGCGTCAGTGCCGACGACTTTGCCGGTGCGAAGCAGCGCCTGGCCGCGGCCGGCGTCGAAACCGCGCAGCCGATCGACTGGGGCGATCACGATTGCATGTACTTCCTCGATCCCGACGGAAATCTGCTTGAGCTCATATGCTATCGCGATGCGGCTTAAGCTGGTTCACGCCAGTTCGGACGAATGCGTGAAATTATCCGCCCACGTGGCTTTGCATCAGTCTATGCATTCCGATAACAACGCTTGATGCAATGGTTGGCGAGCTGAGGCCCGCGAGCGCAGGTCGATAAGATGACAGGTCAATGAAATGATCGCCCGAAGCCGTGTGGCGCTGGCGATATTATTTGCTGCCGTGGTCGCGGCGATGCCCTCGCTCGCACAGGCGGTGATGGTTCGTTATGTCGTCGATCCTGCGCAATGCGAGGTGCTTGCCGTGGTCGCCCAGCCGATGTCGAAGTTTCGCGGCGACGCGATCGGTTCCTTCCACGTGCGCTCGGGCGAGGTCTCGGGCAACCCCGCTAATCCTAAAGTCGGTGCAAACCTGAAGCTGGTGATCGATTCGTCGAGCTACTCGAGCGGCAATTCGCGGCGCGACAGCGTCGTCACCGGCACCGTGCTCGACTCGGCCAACTATCCGGACATCACCTTCGTCAGCACCGGCGTAAAGGACGTTGCGATCGACACGCCCGGCGAAGGCTCCGCCCTGATCATCGGCAACCTCACCATGCGCGGGCAGACCCAATCGATTGACGCGCTGGTGAGCGTGACGCTGATCGGACGCGATCGGCTTGAGGCGCGCGGCGAAGTCACCTTCCGCTATCCGCGATTCGGGATGCCCATCCCGACCGGGATGATGGGCGTAATGCACGCGAGCGACGAAGTGACGGTCAAGTACCGAATCGTCGCGACCCGCGTCGAGCGATGACCGGTGCGCGCCGCACTTGTGGCGCCGCGCTTAGCTCCGGGCTCGGGGCGGCGCGCACGACCGGCGGATTGTGCAGCTCGCGAAACATCACTTCCGGATCGTAGTCGCCCGGCGCCGTAATCAGCAGCGAGTCGAGCGAATGCGCCCCGCGCGCCATCGTTTCCCATCCGGTCATTACGTAACCGACGCCGCGGCTGGGCGCGCGCGAAGCCGCGGCGCTCTCGGAGGCGCCGGTTTCGTCGCGAAAATAGACCCGGCGCTTGATATCGTTCAGATCGGCGACCGGCGCCAGGGTTTGCACGGTGGTGCGTCCGTGGCCGCGAAACGCGATCCATGAGATCGCGGCGCCGTGCGCATCGGCGAGCGTACTCTCGGCGTGGATATCGCCGATCTTGATCGGAGCGGTGCGCATCCCGGACCACAAAAGCTGATAGCCGCTCAGATCGGTGAAATCGAAATCGACCCGGACTTCAATATCTCCGAACAACGCGCCCGGCAGCTCCGGGAAATCGACCGTAAAAGGATTCTCAAAATAGTCGCGGTAGAAAAAATCCTCGCTCAGCGCCTCTGAAGAACTGATCCCGGGAAATAGATCCACCGAGTGGCTGACTCGTTTGATCACCCGGATCGGCCCCGACTTCCATGCCAGCACGCGGTTGCGTACGTCGTTCTCGGTCAGCGAGATATGAAACAGCCCGAGCACGCGCGCCCGCATCCGGACCTTGAATCGATCGATCATGTTCGGAAGATGCTGCCCCTTGCGGTTCTGCAAGGTGAAATCGTCCGCGATGTCGTTGGTGAAGCCCAGCCGGTAGCTGTCGGTCTCGATCGAACCGGACGCCGGATCGAAGTTGATATAGCTCTTCGGACTCCGCTCGGGCGCGTCCACCGCCGCGATATAAACGTAGCGGGCCGGTCCACCCAGGGGATCCACGATCTGAAGCTCGACCGCGCCCGGCGGCAGTGCGACGCCGCGCGTCGCGCGCCCGTCAAGATCCGACATCATCATTGCGATTTCGTCGGCGCTATCAAGCACGCCCGGCGTTTCGTCCACGGTCGGCTCGGGTCCGTCGGGCAGCGCATAGGTGCCGTCGTTGGCGACTTCATCGATCTGGAACGGAATCGGCTCGAGCGTCGCGCCGTGCGCCACCAGCACCTCGAACCGGCTGGTGCGTTGGCCGATGAGCTGCGGAATCTGCGCGCCGCGAATCAGCAGCGGCTGCCAGCTGCGCGGACTCGCAACCGCGCGCCCCGCTGCGAGCAGCAGGAGTATCGCCGTCAACAGCGCGGTGCGGGCATGGCGGATACCGTGACGATCCATTACAACTCCCTAGCATGGCGGATTTCTCGATTGCGCCAAAGGGCGCCAAACCTCCCCGCGAGATCGACGAACTGGCCGCCGCGATCGAAGCCGACGGCGGCGCGGCTCTGGCCGCCTACCAGGAGCCGCTCGGCGATCATTGGCATCTGTTCGCGCTGCTGCCGATCGCGATGGTGAAACCCACGCCGTTTCAGCGCGATCTCTCGCCGGCGCATCTCAAGCGGATGGTCGAGGTGATGAAGAAGCTCGACCGCTTCACCGAGCCGATTGTCGCCGTGCGTTCCGGAGGAATCTACTACACTCCCAACGGAAATCATCGCCGCGCCGCGGCCGAAAAATCAAAGGCGAAACTGATTGCGGCGATCGTGATTCCCGAACCCGATGTAGCCTTTCAGATTCTCGCGCTCAATACCGAGAAGCAGCATAACCTGCGCGACAAGGCGCTCGAGGTCGTCAGGATGTACCGCGCGCGGATGGAACAGGGCGGGCGCCGCGCCGAGAAAGACTACGAGTTCGAGTTCGAGCGCGCGCATTTCATCACGCTCGGAATCATGTACGA
>JBAPSR010000049.1:0-22742 GCA_049281755.1 Binataceae bacterium (SeqCode) | reverse complement strand
CGATGCGCGCGACGCTCGAGCAGATGCTCCCGAAGCTTGCGCCCAACGCGGTCATCACCGATGTCGGCAGCGTCAAGGGATGGATCGTGCGCGAACTCGAGCCGCTGATTCCCGCCGGGATGGCGCTGGTCGCGGCGCATCCTGTGGCCGGGAAGGAAACCGTCGGCGCGGGTTCCGCCGATCCGGAACTGTTCCGCGGCCGGCGTGTGATTATCACACCCTCGGCCAAAAGCACTGCCGACGCGGTCGCGCGGGTCGAGGCGTTGTGGACGGCGACCGGCGCGCGGGTCGAGCGGATGGATCCCGACTTGCACGACGCGATTCTGGCGCGCGCGAGTCATCTGCCGCAGATCGTCGCGAGCGCTTTGGGCGCTGCGCTCGCCGACGAGCGCGTGGGCGGGATGCTGGCGGCGGAGTTCGGCGCGAGCGGACTGCGCGACACGACGCGGCTTGCGGGATCGTCGTGGGAGATGTGGCGCGACATCTTTACTACCAATCGCGGCGCGATCTTAGCCGCGCTCAAGCTGTTCGGCTCGACGGTCGACGAATTTCAGGAGTTGATCGAAACCGGCGATATGGCCGCGCTCGAGAAAATCTTCAACCGCGGCCGCGCGATGCGCGAGAAACTCAAGTGACGCGCGCTAAGCCTATCGTCGCGATCGACGGACCGGTCGGCGCCGGCAAATCGACCGTGGCGCGCGCCGTGGCGCGCGAGCTCGGCTTCCGCTATCTGAACACCGGCGCGATGTACCGCGCGGTTGCGATCGCGGCGCGCGAGGCGGGAATCGATCCGTCGGCGCCGGAGCTCGAAGCGAAGCTTGCGCCGGTCCTTTCCGCGATTCGGATATCGTTCGAGGCCGAGCGAATTCTGCTCGACGGCGCGGACGTGACCGAGCGCATCACCGATCCCGCGATCAGCGACCTGGCCTCGCGCTTGTCGGCGCTGGGCGCGGTGCGGGCTCGCATGCGCGAGTTGCAGCGCGCGGCCGGAAGCGACGGCGCGGTGGTGATGGAAGGGCGCGATATCGGCACCGCGATCTTCCCCGACGCCGAGTTCAAGTTCTTTCTGGACGCCGACGTGGCGGTGCGCGCGCGGCGGCGCTACGAGGAACTGGCCGCCAAAGGCGCGTCGATAAGCTACGACCAGGTGCTCGATCAACTGCGTGAGCGCGACGCGCGCGACTCGAGCCGGGCGCTCGCTCCGCTTAAGCGTGCGGATGATGCTATAGTCGTGGACTCGACCGGGCTCGATATACCTGCGGTCATAAATGCGATAAAGGAACATATACTGGCTGCGACCAACGCAGATAAGGGGTTGAAACGCAGCTAGCCCGGTTGTAAGTTTCGCAGCAGCTTCGAAGTTCCCGGAAGGTCCCACTACATGGAGAAAGTTTTGCCTGAAAAGCTCGGCGGAGGAGAAAATGATTTCGAGTCGCTGATGGAAGAGAGCCTGAAGGCTCCGCGTCCCGGTGATGTGCTCATCGGGCGAGTCCTCCTCATAACCCGCGACCACGTCATCATCGATATCAACTACAAGTGCGAGGGCCAGGTCCCCGTCGCCGAATTCTACGACGCCAACGGAAATCCGACCGTTAAGGAAGGCGACGAGGTTGACGTTTATTTCGAGGGCACCGAGACCGACAACGGCACGGTGATGCTCTCGCACGCGAAGGCCGAGAAATTCAAAGTCTGGCGCGAGCTCGACCGCGCCTTCCAGTCCGAGACGCCGGTTGAAGGCGTGGTGCTGGGCAAAGTCAAAGGGGGCCTCAAGGTCGATATCGGAGTGCCGGCGTTTCTGCCCGGCTCGCATGTAGATATCCGTCCGGCGCGCAACCTCGATCGCTACGTGGGCCAACGCGGACGTTTTCAGATTCTCAAGTTCAATCGCGCGCGCGGCAACGTGGTGGTGTCGCGCCGCAGCGTGCTCGAACGCGAACGCTCTTCGCTCAAAGAGCAAACGCTCAAGGTACTGGAAGAGGGCGTCATTCTTGAGGGCACCGTCAAGAACATCACCGATTACGGCGCATTCATCGACCTCGGCGGAATCGACGGCCTGCTGCATATCACCGACATGTCGTGGGGACGATTGGCGCATCCGTCGGAGGTTCTGAAGGTCGGAGAGAAGGTCAAAGTCGTGGTCCTCAAGTACGATGCGCAACGCGAGCGCGTGTCGCTGGGGATGAAGCAGATCATGGCCGACCCGTGGAGCAAGGTGAACGAGCTTTATCCCTCGGGGACTCGCGTTCATGGCAAGGTCGTCAGCGTCACCGATTACGGCGCATTCGTCGAGCTCGAAAAAGGCGTCGAGGGACTGATTCACGTTTCCGAGATGAGCTGGAGCAAGCGCGCGGTTCATCCGTCGAAGGTGGTCAATCCGGGCGACGCGGTGGACGTTCAGGTGCTCGGCGTCGATGAAGCCAATCGGCGGATCTCGCTGGGCCTCAAGCAGACCGAACCGAATCCGTGGGTCGCGCTGGCCGAACAGCATCCGGTGGGCAGCCATGTCTCGGGCAAGGTGAAGTCGATCACCGACTTCGGCGCGTTTGTCGAGATCGAGCCGGGGATTGACGGACTGGTGCATATCTCGGATCTGTCGTGGACCAAGAAGATCCGGCATCCGAGCGAGATGGTGAAGAAGGGCGACGACGTCGAAGCGGTGGTGCTCGGAATCGACGCGGAGAACGAGCGCGTCAGCCTGGGCGTCAAGCAGCTCACGCCCGATCCGTGGAACACGATCGCGGAGCGTTATCCGCTCAACACCCGGATCCATGGCAAGGTCAGCTCGGTTGCGGATTTCGGCGTGTTCGTCGAGATCGAAGAGGGGATCGAAGGACTGATCCACATCTCGCAGCTCTCCAACGAGCGCGTGGACAAGCCGTCGTCGCTGTTCAAGGTTGACGACCAGCTCGAAGCGCTGGTGGTGCAGCTCGATCCGAAGGAACGGCGCATCGGATTGTCGATCAAGGCGCTCAAGGCGCATGAAGAGCGCGAAGAGATGCAGGCGTATCTCAAGCGCGAGCATGAGAATGCGCGGTTCTCGATGGAGGATATCCTGAACGAGGAACTCCGTCTCGACCGCGACGACGGCGACCGCCGCGCCTCGCGCGGACGCCGCGACCGCTAACCGCGCCGCCACGGGTAAATCGCACCGCCATGACCAAGCGCGCGATTATCGAAGAGCTGCTTTCGCGTCATCATAGCTGCTCGCATCGGCAGTCCGAGACGATCGTCAACGCGATGTTCGATGCGATGGCGAATGTGCTGGCGGGCGGCAAGCGAATCGAAATTCGCGGCTTCGGCAGTTTCGGGGTCAAGGATCGCCGCGCGCGCCAGGGGCGCAATCCCAAAACCGGCGCGGTCGTGCCGGTGGACGCCAAGCGGATCCCATTCTTCCGCGCGGGCAAGGAACTCCGCATCGAGGTTAATGGCTCGGACGACGCGGCGCGTTAACGGCTCGCGCGCTGACCCGGCGCCGCCGCCGGCCGGGATGCGCCTGTGGGCGCCGTGGCGTTACACCTATCTACGCTCGGCGCGGGGCGCAAAGCCCAAATGCATTTTCTGCTTCGCGCGCCTGAATGCGGCCGGCCGGCGCAAGCGCCTGGTGATGCTCGAGACTCCGCGCGCGGTCGTGATGCTCAATCGTTATCCATACAGCAATGGCCACGTGATGATTGCGCCGCGCCGCCATGTCGCGTCGCCGGAGATGCTCACGCGCGACGAACGGATCGAGATCGGAGAACTGGTGGCGCAAGCGATCGCGATTCTGCGCGCGGAGCTGCGCCCGTCGGGCGTTAACGTGGGCGCGAATCTGGGCCGCAGCGCCGGCGCCGGATTCGCCGAGCATATGCATTGGCACGTGGTGCCGCGCTGGGACGGTGACAACAACTTCATGCCGGTGCTTGCCTCGACGCGCGTGCTGTCGCAGAGTCTCGAAGACAGCTACGCGCAGCTCGGCCCGCTTTTCAAAGCGATCGAGGCTGGTTTATCCTGAACAGGGAAGGGCGCTCCGCTCAAAGAATTATCCATGGATCAAACTCTGACCAAAATCCGTACGCTCGGCGGACTGCGTTCCGCCGGTTATGAAACTCTGCCCGTGCGCATGGAGATGCGCCGCAACCTGCTGGTGCGGCTGCGCGCGAAAGAGGGCATCCTGCCGGGAATCATCGGTTACGAAGAGACGGTGGTGCCGGAGATCGAAAACGGGATCCTCGCGGGGCATCACATGATCTTTTTGGGCGAGCGCGGGCAGGCCAAGTCGCGGATCATCCGCGCGCTGGTGAGCCTGCTCGACGAGTTCGTGCCCGCGGTCGAGGGATGCGAGATCGACGATGATCCGTTCGCGCCGATTTGCCGCCGATGCCGCCGCATGGCCGAGGAGAAGGGCGACCAGCTCGAGATTCACTGGATCGGCCGCGACCGCCGCTACGCAGAGAAGCTCGCGACGCCGGACGTCTCGGTTGCCGATCTGATCGGCGAGATCGATCCGATCAAGGTCGCCGAAGGCCGCTACCTGGCCGACGAGGAAACTATCCACTACGGACTTATCCCGCGCACCAATCGCGGAATCTTCGCGATCAATGAGCTGCCCGACCTGACCGAGAAGGTGCAGGTGGGGCTGTTCAACCTGATGGAAGAGAAAGACGTCCAGATCAAAGGCTACAAGATTCGGTTGCCGGTGGACGTGGTCTTTGTCGCGAGCGCGAATCCTGAAGACTACACCTCGCGCGGCAGGATCATCACGCCGCTCAAGGATCGCTTCGATATCCAGATCCGCACCCATTATCCCAAGAAGATCGAAGACGAAATCGCGATCATGGAGCAGGAGGCGCTTTATCCGCCGCGCCCGGGGATGGACGTTCGCGTTCCGCAATTTTTGAAGGACATCATCGCGCAGATCACGTTCGAGGCGCGCGGCTCGAACGAGATCAATCAATCGTCGGGAGTTTCGGTCCGAGTCACGATCAACAACTTCGAGTCGGTGCTCTCGAATGCCGAAAAGCGTTCGGTCGTCAACGGCGAGAATGAAATCGTGCCGCGAATCTCTGACCTGCATTCGCTCTACGCCTCAACCGCGGGAAAGATCGAGCTCGAATACGTGGGCGAAGACAAGAAAGAAGACGACCTGGTCGAGCGGCTGATCAATCGTGCGGTGCTGAAAGTTTTCGACCGCTACCTGAAGCTCGACGATCTGAAAAAAGTCAGCAGCTATTTCGAGCAGGGTTGGGGCGTCGAGGTTTCCGATCGCGCGCCGTCGTCGGAATACATGGAGCCGCTGCGCGAAGTCACCGGCCTGCGCGAGGCGATTGCCGCGCTGGGGCCGTTCGAGACTCCAGGACTGATGGCGGCGGCGAGCGAGTTTATTTTCGAGGGACTGCATCTCCATCAGAAGCTCAACAAGGACCGCCAGGGCGGCCGCTTCGCCTATCATTCCTGAGCGGTCACGCCTGAGCGGCAACCACGATGGTTAATACACGCTACACGCAGTGGGACGGCACTCAGAAGCTCAAGCTCGACGCCGACAAGGTGTTCGAGAAGCTCGCGGAGTACATGTCCTATACCGACGATGTCCGCCAGGCGATGGACTGGATGATGCGCCAGGGGATGGAATTCGACGGCGTGCAGGTGATGGGGCTCGAGGAGTTTATCGAGCAATTGCGCCAGGAGATGCGCCAGCGCTATCGCGATTTCAATCTCAAGAGCTCGCTCTCCGAAATGGAGCAGAAGCTCGAAGACATCCTGAACCGCGAGCGCAACACGCTTGATTCGCTCAAGGGCCAGAAGCCCGGAGTCGAGGATAAGCAGCGCGAGCTCGAGCGCACGCCGCGGCGGCTGTCGGAAGCGATCCGCAAGCTCGAAAGCTACGAGTTCGAGGACGCGCAGGCCAAGGCCGATTTCGACGAGCTGCTCGAAGAGTACGAAAATATCCGCGACCTCGAAAACTTTCGCGATCGCAACCAGCATATGTTCCACGGGCAGAAGAGCCTGGGCTACCAGGAATCGCTCGAGTTGATGCGCGAGATGGAGCGGATGCGCCAGCTCGAACAGGATCTGATGTCCGGGAACTTTGAGACGATTTCGATGGAGGATCTCCAGCAGATTCTCGGCCAGCAGGCGGCCAAGGACTTTCAGAATCTGAAACAGGTGATGGTGCTGCTGGCGGACTCGGGCTACGTGATGCCCAAGGGCGATCATTTCCAGCTTTCGCCCAAGGGCGTGCGGCGCATCGGCCAGCTCGCGCTGCGCGACATCTACCAGAACCTGCTCAAGGATCGCGGCGGCTCGCATGCCACCGACCATCGCGGCGTCACCGAGATGCGCCCCGACGAGACCAAGCCGTACACGTTCGGCGATCCGATGAATCTCGATCTGGTCGGGACGCTCAAGAAAGCGCTGGCGCGCAAGCCCGGCGTGCCGCTCGAATTGGCCCCGGGCGACTTCGAGATTTACGAAAGCGATTTCGGCAGCACCTCTTCGACGGTGCTGTGCCTCGACATGTCGTGGTCGATGAGCTGGGAAGGGCGGTTTGCGGCGGCGAAGAAAGTCGCGATGGCGATGGAGACGCTCATCCGCTCGAAGTTCCCGCGCGATTTCTTTTCGATCGTCGGCTTCTTCACCCGCGCGGTCGAGCTCAAGCTCAAAGACCTGCCCGAGGCGTCGTGGAACATGGGCGACCCGTTCACGAATCTGCAAGACGGGCTGCGCCTCGCGTCGGATCTGCTCGGACGGCATCCGTCGCGCAACCAGCACATCATTGTGATCACCGACGGGCAGCCGACCGCGTATTTTCTCAACAAGCGGCTCTACTGCGAATGGCCGCTCTCGTTCGGCGGCATCAGCATGCGCGCCGCGCAGGAGACGCTCAAGGAAGTCGAGCGCATCACCCGCAAGGGCATCACGATCAACACCTTCATGCTCGACGATTCGCCGAGCCTGCGCGCCTTCGTCGAAAAGATGACGCAGATCAATCGCGGCCGCGCGCTCTACACCCGCCCCGATCATCTGGGCGAGTACATGCTGGTCGATTATCTCTCGAAGAAGCGCAAGCGTGCCTGAGCCGCGTCCCGACGAGGTCCCCGCGCTCGCGCCGGGCGTCATCCACGAGGGCGACGCGATCGCCGTGATGAGCGGATGGCCCGACGCGTCGATCGACGCGTGCATCACCGATCCTCCCTACAACATGAGCGGACGCAAAGGCCTCAAATGGGCGTTCAGCTCGCACGTCACGATGGAGCAGCGGTGGGATCAGTTCACGCCTGAGGAGTACGTCGAGTTCACGCGGCGATGGCTCGCCGAGGTTTGCCGCGTGGTGCGTCCCAACGGCAACATCCTGGTGTTTGGCAGCTTCCACAACATCTATGTGATCGGTTATGTGCTCGGGCAATTGCTCGACCGGCGCATCCTGCAGCAGATCACCTGGTTCAAGCCCAACGCGCAGCCGAACATCACCGGCAGGCTCCCGACTGAGAGCACCGAGTATGTGATCTGGGCGTGCAACAATACACCCGCGCGCGCGAGCCATTGGACCTTCGATTACGCAGTGTCCAAGGAGATCGGCGGCGGCAAGCAACTGCGAAATCTGTGGCAGATTCCGTGCACGCCCCGTTCGGAGCGAAGCACCGGCAAGCATCCGACGCAGAAGCCGCTCGAGATCGCGCAGAGAATCGTGCGCCTGTGGACGAGGCCGGGCGATACCGTGTTGGATTGCTTTCTCGGCACCGGCACGACGGCGGTTGCCGCCGAGATTCTTGGACGGCGATGGATTGGAATCGAGCGCGATCCTGCTTATGCGGCGATCGCACGCAGCCGAATCGCCGAAGCGAGCGTGCAGCTATCGCGCAGGCGATGACGCCGCGCGGGGCGAGGACTCGGCCGCGGCGTCGCTCTCGGGAAGCTGCCAGGTTCCGCCGATCTGCCTGAGCACGATTCGATTCGACTGGTCTCCGGCCGCGCGGATCAGCCGCGACAGCGGCTCGTCCATCGGCTCCTTCGAGAGCTTGAACGTTCCCCAATGAATCGGCAGCAGATACTTCGCGCCGGTCTGCTGGAACATCGACCAGACCTGCTCGGGATTCGCGTGATTGCGGATCCACGGATCGTAAGCGCCGATCGAAAACGCTGCGACCTCGGGCGGATCGCTCGCCAGCGCCGCGAACACGTCGGTGTTCGCGCTGTCGCAGGCGAGCAGCATCCGCACGCCGTTCTTCTCGAGCACGTAACTGTTGAAGCCGTAGTCCGTGCCGAACAGCGGCCAGCGGTTGCCCCAATGGTTCGCGGCCATCGCGCGGATGGTCAAACCCTTGACCTCGGTCGATTCGCCCCACTTGAGCTCGCGCACATCGGTGAAGCCCAGTGGCGTGATCAGCTCCGAACACTTGCTGCACGCGATCACCGTCGCGCTTTTTGGAAGCCGCTTCAGCGACGGGATATCCAGATGATCCATATGCGCGTGCGTGATCAATATGACATCGAGGTCTTGCAACTCGGAGGGCGCCAGCGGCGCGGGAGTCACGCGGCGCGGACCGATGGTGAAGATCGAATCGAACGCGAGTCCGACCCGGTCGAACAGCGACGGATCGGTCAGCACGCGCACGCCCAGGTAATTCATCAGCAAGGTCGCGTGGCCTAGGTTCGCGATGCTGAGCGCGTTGTCGGGCCACTTCGCCGGATTCGGATGGCCGACAGGTTCGCTGGCTGCAGGTTCCATCGCCTCAGCGTATGACCGTACGGCCGCGCACGCCAGCGCAAGCGCGAAAACGGCGGCCGCGAAGACGGCTGCGATGATCCGTCGCCGCTTCACCCGGGAGTCGCCGGCGATTTTCAATTGAGCGGCTTGAAGCAGGGCAGCTTTTCGACCAGCACGTATCCGTAGGTGCGTCCGTGCCATTCGAATTTGCCGGTAGGCGGTCCGAACACTTCAGTCACGGTCGTTTCCTGATCGCTGTCGGCCATGGTTTCCGTATCTTCGGGCGCGTAGGCGAGGTACTTCGGATGACCGCCTCGTTTGAGCTGGCTTTTCAGCTCGGGCGAGAATTGCAACTTGGCGATTCCGGGTTTTGACTGCCATCCGTCGGCCGGCGCCATCTTCTGTTGCACGATCGCCCATTTCATTCCATCGTCGGAATCGATCAGCCGCCACTGGCGCGACTCGATCTCGTCATCCGCGTTCTTGCGAATTTCCTCGACTCCCGGCGGAGTCTGCACCAGCGTGTCGCAGCGCTCGCCCTGCTCATCTTCCGGTCCGGCAGTATTGCGGTCGGGCCCCTTGGCGACTTGAATCCCCGCGTATTCGCCGAGGCTCAGCGCGGCCGGCGCAACGGTCGTGAGCCCGAGAGCGCATCCCGCAGCTGCGCTCAGTGCCGCGCACGTGAGCGCCAGCGCCAGAGCCTGCGCGCATGCGCGCAATTGCGGCACGCGCGGACGCATCACGGCCTGACCGCGACCACGAGCGAAGAGCTGAACGGCGGACTTGGCAGATCTTGGCGGCGCGCGCCGCTGAACCCGGCGTCGCCGAGCCATCCGGCGATCTCCTCGAACGAGTAGTCGCGCCCGCGCGTCACGAGCAGCAGGTAGAGCGAGAAGACCGCGCCGGTGCGCGGATGAGTCAGTTCGCGGTTCATCACATGATCCTTGATTATGATGGTGCCACCTCTCCCGAGCGATCGAAAGCACTTGCGCATCAGTTCCGAGTTGGCCGCGGCGGTCTCACTGTGGATGATATTGGAAACCAGGATCGCATCGACCGGTCCGGGCAGCTCATCTTTCAGATAATCGACGGCGCGCAGGGTAATTCGCGCGCCGGCGCCGGCCTCGCGTTCCGTCAGGATCCGCCGTGCAACTTCAAGTGTTGCTTTAAGGTCCCAAATCTCGCCGGCCGCCGCCGGATATTTGCGCATCAGCGCGGCGAGATAGGTTCCCGGGCCTCCGCCCAGGTCCGCGATCGTGCGCGCGCCGTGCAGATCCAGATGCTCCGCCACCCACTGCGCGTCGCCGCGCGCGCGGACCAGGCTGTCCATCGCGCGGATGAAGCGCTCGGTCTCGGCAGGGTCGCCCTGGAACATATCGGGCGCGCGGGCGGGCCGGCCGCTTTGCACCGTCGCTTCGAGTGAGGACCACAGCGGGAAGATTGCCTCGTCGAACAAAATCAGGCCGCCGAGATATTCCGGCGATGCTTTAACCAGGAAGCGGCGCGCCGCAGCGTCAAGCCGGTAGCGCCCGCCCTCGAGCTCGAGCAGGCCGAGCGCCACGATCGCGTTGGCCAGTATTTCGGCCGCGCGCGGATCGGCGCCAATCACGGGCGCGAGATCGGCGGCGGACGCGGGCTGATCGGCGAGTGCCTCAAAGACCCCGAGCTTCACCGCGACCTGGATTGCGCGCGCCTCGGCGTGTGCGCCCGCCATCGCTGCAAGCTCGGCAAATTCCATCTCGATTGGGCCGTCCGCTCAGCGCACGAAATCCTGGGTAACGTAAATCGTCCCGTCAGCGGAATGCGCGACGCCAACTCCGGTCTCGGAGAACCGGTCCGAGAGCATCGCGGCGCGATGCTCCGGGCTGGCCATCCACGCGGTGACGGTATGCGCGGCCAGGTCGTTCAAATCGCGATAGTCGTCGGAGTAGATATTTTCGCCCGCCGCCTGGTAGGAGATTCCCTCGCCGGTAATCCGCTGCGCAGGCCCGATCCCCTCGGGGCTTTGATGCGACAGGTAATGGCGCAGCGCCATGTCGTAGCTGTGCCCGCGCGCGACCACTGCCAGGCGCGCCGAGAACTTAAGCGCGGGAACCCCGGCGCGTGCCCGTTCCAGATTCACCCGCGTAAGGATCTGCCCCTCCTGCTCGCTGGTCTGCGCCACCTGCTCGGGCGAGCGCTGCACGGTGCGAAAAATATAGATTCGCGCGACCACGGCGCTGACCAACGAAACCATCAGGACGCCCACACCCGCGCGTATCGCACGACGGCGCCGGACGATCGCCGGCGTCGGCATCCGGATCACCTTGGCGGGACCGCGATTTGCGCGATGCGTCGTTGGTCGTTTGCTGGCGGAGCGTCCGTTCATGGTGCCGCTCATCTGGCCCGGCTATGATGCCCTGATCGAATATTGGATCGGTCTTGTCCGGTCGCCAGAGCCCTTGCTATCGCGCGTCGATGAAGTTGTCAACGAAAATCCCGCTTGCATCGCTTTTGCCAGTGCTGCTCGGCTTTTTTCTCGCCTCGCTTGCGATAGCCGCGCAGCCGGGCGTCACCGCTGATGCGTTGCCGGCGGGCGCGCTGACGCATAGCGCGAGCCTGTATCTGCGCGACGCGGCGTCGGACAAAATCCGATGGCAGCCGTGGAGCGACGCGTCGTTCGCGCTCGCGCGCAAGCTGAATCGTCCGGTCATGATCGATATCGGCGCCGTGTGGTGCCATTGGTGCCACGTGATGGACAACACGACTTACGCCGATCCGGAGGTCGCGCGAATCCTCAACGCGCAGTTCGTTCCGATCAAAGTCGATAGCGACGAACGCCCCGACGTCGATTCCTATTATCAGGCCGCTGCCTCGAACCTTACCGGCGCGGGCGGATGGCCGCTGGTGTGCTTCGTGACTCCCGACGGAGCGCTGATGTACGCGGCAGGATACCTGCCCGCCCAGGCGAAGGCGGGCGACAGCGCTGCGTCGGCGGCGATGATTCCGCTGTTGCGCCGTATCGCGGCAGCGTGGGCGAACGATCAGCACGAGCTCACCGGGCAGGCGAATGCGCTCGCGATGAAGCTTGCCGCCGAAGCGCATTCGCCGCCCGCGTCGGGTTCGGGCGGAGATTCGCGCGCGCTGCAGGCGCAGATTCTCGCCGGACTTAAGTCCGCGTACGATCCGCAAGCCGGAGGTTTCGGCAGCGGCGCGGGGCCGCGCTTTTATGATTTCCCGGCGCTGCGGCTGGCGCTTGCCTACGGATTTTTTGCTCATCCGGAATTCAAACAGCTCGCGGTCGATTCGCTAATCAAGATTTCGCGCGGCGGCGTGTTCGATCAACTGGGCGGCGGGTTTCATCGCTATTCGACCGACCCGCGATGGCGCGTGCCGCATTTCGAGAAGATGGCGTACGACCAGGCCATGGCGCTCACAACTTACACCGAGGCTTATCAGCTTAACCGCGATCCGCGCCTGCTCGCGGTGATCGAGCGGACGCTCGCGTACGTGGACGGCACGCTGCTCGATCCGCGGCGGGATGGCTTCTATGCGCATCAGGACGCGGATTCTTTCAAGGGCGACGACGGCAGTTACTACACCTGGACGATCGACGAAGTGAAGCGCGCGCTACCGCCAGATCAGGCGCGTGCCGCGATTCTTTTCTACGCGATGGACGCGCCTTCCGCGCCGCGCGCTCCCGACGGACGTATCGTGCTCGCGCAAGCGCTCACGCCCGAGGCGCTCGCGGACACTTTGAAGATCTCCGCGAGCGATGCACAAGCAATCATCGCGAAAGCGAATCGCGGACTGCTCGCCGCTCGCGATCATCGCCGTACTCCGCCGGTCGACGAGGCCGTGATGACGGATCGCAACGCGCTGATGGCGTCGGCGTTCATCGCGGTCTCGGCGGCGACCGGCGACGCGCGATACCAGAAGACCGCGCTCGGCGCGCTCGATTTTATCCTCGCGCATCTGCGCGCGCCCGGCGGCGGCTTCTATCACGAATGGTCGGCGGGACGCGCCGCGGTTTCGGGAATCGCCGCCGATCAGATCTACCTAGCGTCGGCGCTGCTCGATGCGTTCCAGGCCACGGGCGATCCGAAATATCTTGCCCAGGCGCACGCGCTCGGCGATCTGATCTTCAGCAAATTTCGCGACCCTGCCACCGGACTCATCCGGAATCAGAGCACAGAGCCCAAGGACAACGTGCTCGCGATGGCCGCGTCGAGCGCGCAGGTCATGTACGACACGCCGATGCCGTCGGTGCAGGGACAGGCCGCGATCGTGATGCGTACGCTCGGCGAGATCACGTCGGACGCGCGCTACCAGAAGCAGGCCGAAGAACTGCTCGCGCCCGCTGCCGCGCTCGCTGGCGGCGGCGCGGATTCCTCGCTCGGCACAATCGGACTCGCGCTCGAAGCGGACGCGGATGGCGGCGCGACCATCGCGATCGTGGGCGCGCCTGATGATGCGAAGACCGCGGCGCTGCTTGCAGCCGCGTTCGCCGCGTACCGGCCCGCGAAGATCGTGATCCGCGTCGATCCGGCGCAGGCGAAATCAGGCGCGATGCCGATGGCGGCGCAGGCAATGTATGCGGCCGCTGCCAGTCATGACACTCCGCTCGCCTTCGTATGCGCAGGCACGGCATGCGCGCGGCCGGTCTCGGACCCGCGCGCGCTGGCGCATCTGATCGCCACCTTCATGACCGGCGGCGCATCGCGCGGCCTCGACCTTTCGCGTCCGCCCGGGTAGCGGAAGCTCCCGTCCGTTTACGGGATCAGCACCAGCTTGCCGACCGACCCGCGCGATTCCATGAAGCGATGCGCATCCGCCGCCTGCGCGAGAGGGAAGCTGCGCCCGACCAGCAGCCGGAGTTTCTTCTGCTCGATCAGCTTGAACGATTCCTCGATTCCGCGCCGCATCACGGCGGGCTCGGCTTGTGCGGTGTACAAAATAAATCCGCTCACCTTCTGCGACTTCGGAAACAGGCGGAACAGGTTGAGCGGTTGCGGAACTCCGCCCGAGCGTCCGTACAAAATCAGATGTCCGAACGGCGCAAGGCAGGCGAGACCCTGGTCGATCGTCGAACCCACCGCGTCGAGCACCAGGTCAATACCGCGGCCACCGGTCAGGCGCAACGCCTCGGCGGCAAAATCTCCGCTCGAGTAATTGATCACTTCGTCGGCGCCGTACTCTTTCGCCAGCGCGGCCTTGGATTCGCTCGACACCGTGCCGATCACGCGCGCTCCGGCTGCCTTTGCGATTTGCACCGCGACAATCCCGACTCCACCCGCCGCGGAATGCACCAGCACGGTCTGCCCGGGCGTGGTGTGATGCGCGGTGTGCAGCATGTGCCACGCGGTGAGCACCTGGATCGGGAAGGCGGCGCCTTCCTCGAAGCTTAAGCCGGATGGAAGCGCGATCACCTGGGTCGCCGGCGCCAGTGCGTACTCGGCGTAGGATTTCGAGCCAATAAAGGCCACGCGCATTCCCGGCTTGAACCCCTGCACGTCGGCGCCGGCCGCCTCGATCTCGCCCGCGCCCTCGAGCCCTGGAGTATCCGGCAGCTTCGGTTCCATCACGTACTGTCCCTGGCGGAACAGCGTGTCGGCGAAATTGATTCCGGCCGCGCGCACCTTGATCAGCACGGTGCCGGGTTTGGCTTCCGGCTTGGGCAGATCGCCGAGATGCATGACCTCGGGACCGCCGAGTTTGTCGAAGATGATTGCCTTCATGATTGAATCCTCTCTTGTGCGGAGCGCAAACGGCACGCGCACCGCCAGCTACCGCATCTAGCGAACGGAGTTTCAAAGTGCAACGATAGGCGCCGTCAGCCTTGCGGCATGGGGATGCCGCCGGTTGGGCAGGTAAGCGCTCGGGGGAGCGAATACATTCGATGCGATGGCGTTCGGTCGGTGAAGTCAACTGCTCGGTGGCGCGTACGCTGGCCGTGATCGGCGAGCGCTGGACGATGCTCATCCTGCGCGAAGCATTTATGGGGCGCCGTCGCTTCGACGATTTTCAGCGCAACATCGGAATCGCGCGTAATATCCTTGCTACCCGCCTGCGCGCGCTGGTCAAGGACGGAATTCTCGAACGGTCCCGCGCCGACGGCGAGCATGCGCGCGTCGAGTATCGGCTGACCAAGAAAGGCATGGACTTATACCCGGTGATGGTCGCGATGCTGAAGTGGGGCGATGCGTGGCTGTGGCCGTCGGGCGACAAAGGTCCTCCGATCCAACTGGTGCATCGCGGATGCGGCGCGAAGGCGATGCCCTCGCTGGTATGCCCGCATTGCGGCGATCCCGTAGGCGCACGCGACATGATTCCGGTCGCGCGCCGCGCGGCGCATCCAGCGCGCCGCACTGAACGTATCGAACGCCGTCCCCGCGTCCCGCTAATTACCCGCTAATTACGCGCTAATTACCCGCATCGATGATCGACCTCGTGATATTCGACGCCGACGGCGTTCTGTTCGATTCCGACACGTCGAATGTCGCGTACTACAACGCGATTTACGCGCAGATGGATGAGCCGCCGCTCGATCTCGACGAAGCGACGAAGGCGATATCCTATGCGACCGAGCAGGTCTTCGCGCTGCGCACGCGCGGCGATGATGCGAAGCTCGGCAGGATGAAAGAGATCGCGCGCACGCTCGATCAGGCGCCGTTTCTGAAGCTGCTCCGTCCGCCGTTCGAGCTGCGGCCGTTCATGCTCGCGTTGCGCCGCCGTTTCCGGCTGGGCCTTGCGACCAATCGCTCGGGCACGGTCCCGGCGCTGGTCGAGCATCTTGATCTGGCCGATATTTTCGACGCGATCGCCTGTGCGCGCGACCCCATGCGCCCCAAGCCCGCGCCCGACATCCTGAATCTGTGCATCGAACGCGCGGCGGTGCCGCGCGAGCGCGCGGTGTACGTCGGTGACAGCCCAATCGATCGCGTTGCCGCGTTAGAGGCGGGCGTGCATTTCATCGCGGTAGGCCCGCGCGTCGAGCACGTGCGGCGCATCGCAACGATCGCGGACCTGCCCGCAGCGCTCGAGCGGATGATCGCCGAATAGCGTTATGCGGCGAGCTTTGCGGTGGCGCTTGCGACGACCGTTCCCGCGAAGAAATCCGGATTCGCCGCCAGATGCATCCGCGCCGGGTAGGTGAAAACGAAATCGCGATAGTCGGCGTCGCTCAGGATTCCCTTGTCCACCAGTTGATGGCTCTCGAGCAGCACGCTCGCGATATCGGGAACGTCCCAATGCCCGATGTCGGAGCTGAAGATTGGCTGCAGACGGGTCCGCTTGGGATTGGCGCGTGCGTCGAGTGCGCGGAACACGCTCGGATCGTCGGCCTCGCATCCGAAGAAAAATTTGCCGAACATCCGCGCGAAGTCGGCCTCGTCGCGAACCCCGGTGGCCGCCCATTCGTCGCGATCGGTTGCGCGATCGTGGCGCGCGATCCCCTCGTCGTACGCGCGGCTCATTCCCGCCGCAGTCGAGGCGTCAACGAAACTCGCGCCGCCATACTCGCGCAGGAGACCGTGCAGCTTGGTCCGATCCAGCAGCGACGGATCGTAATTCTTCAGGCCTTCGAGGTTGCGCTTCTCCCAATGCTCTTCGAGCGAGTGCAGCAGATCGACCGCCCATCCCGCTCCGCATTCCAGAAATCCAAACGCCAAATCAGGAAAGCGTGCGGGAATTCCGCCGAAGATGAGTGAGCGGCACAACTCACCCTGCTGATACGAATGGCCGCCGATATGATTGAACATGTAGTTCGACGGTGAGCGCCGCCCGAGTGGCAGATAGCGCAGTCCTACGCCGCCGTGCGAGGTGACCGCGATGCGCAGCTCGGTGAATTTGCGCCACACCGGATCGTAGTCATGGAAGCTGTCGAGCCCATAGTTGTCAAAGTACGCGGCGTTCGGGAATGCGTCCGGAGCCTTTTCGTGCAGGATGGGTATCGGGCGCGCGACCCCGGGCGGGATCATAGCGACCTTGAGCCCGAGCCGCGACGCATACCCCAGCTCCTCAATTGCTTCGGCGGGCGTATGCATCGGAATCGCGGCGGCGGGCGCCAGCCGATCGCGATATGCGCCGCAGATCTCCGCGTTCATCGTGTTGAGCGCGCGGCACGCCGCCCGCCGTACGTCGGCGTCGTGGATCGTCGGCAGCGCGAGCCCCAGCGTCGGATACATCACGGCGAAATCTATTCCGATTTCCTCGAGCCGGTCGTGCAGCAGCCGCGGCGCCATCACGGTCGCAAGGTCGTAGGCGTTGTTGCCGATTCCCCACCATGCGCCGCGCATGTCGCCTGCGTCGCGATTGCCGCGCGACCCGGTGGGATGCTCGCGCAACTCGGCGCGATAGCGATCAGCCATCTGCGCGCCGCCAATTTTGGTCAGGTAGTGATGGAACAGCGGCTGCGGCTCGATCAGGTGTCCATCCGCGTCAATTACCGGATGATCGAGCTTCGCACGCAGCGCCTTTACGTTTCGAGACTGATCCGATTGCATGGGTCGCACACTCCCGAGGCTCAACGACTATCGGCCTTCCGGCAATGGGCGACCGCTAGCGCGCGCTCTTGCGCGCTGTCAAGGGCGGGGCTTGCGTGTAGACCGACTCAGATCGGCCGATTCGGACGCGGGCTGGTCTGCGGCGGCGCATCGCCGTCCGCGATTCCAAGCTTGCGCGCGCATCGCAGATGCATCGGCGGAGCGCCGGTCACCCTTGCGCCGAAGCCGAGCATCATATGGCATTGAGGGCATCGCTCTGCGGCGAGTTGCCGGATCGACAGGCAGGCCGGATGGCCGCATGAGCCACGGCAGGGACCCGCAGGTTCGCCCGGAGTTG
This sequence comes from Binataceae bacterium (SeqCode), assembly GCA_049281755.1. Lineage (GTDB taxonomy): Bacteria > Desulfobacterota > Binatia > Binatales > Binataceae > JBARDN01. The sequence goes on along the minus strand of JBAPSR010000049.1, from coordinate 5,239 downwards.
CGATAGTCAGAATTTCCATTGCCCGGTACCTCCACGAAAGATCGAATCGTGGCGAGCAGGATCGTCGGATGCCGCGATTTAGGCCGCGCTACCCAAAGACGCGAGCCCTTGGGTGATAAGACGTATTTCGCGCAGCAGTCGTTTCAGCCCAACCGTCATATACCAAATTATACCAATAGGAGCAAATAGTAGCCAGAGGGCGAAAATCAGTGCCTGTTCTGCCACAATCCGCCCTCCTGAGGCGTTAGAAGCGTCTCCCGCAGGCCGCGCTCCCGGCCGCCAAAACGCGCGTTGACCCTCAAGCGGCCAACTGCTACCCCCATTGTAGGTTCCTGGAAGAACCGCGGCTCTACAAACCGTGCCGGACGCCCTAACAAACTGGCGTCGCGCGCCCCGAGCGCCGGGAGGTGACCTATGAACCGCGCGCCCCTGCTCACGATCGCGATCACAGCGCTGATCTTTGGCTCTCAGCCAGCTTTCGCGGCCGAACTGAAGGATGCACCGGCGGCCCAGCAGGTCAAGCCGGGCGACCATATCACCGAAAAGAATGCGTCCAAGGTCGCCGACCTGGTCAGTCCGGGCAACTATGTGCTCGTGCGCCAGGGGATGGAGATGAATGTCGTCGCGGCCAAGGACTACAACTGGCCGGCCCCATTCTGGAGCTCGACTGAGCAATATTCCCCGCAAGTGAGGCTCGGACCGAACGGAGAGCTGACTAACTATCTGGCGGGATTGCCGTTCCCGATGATCGACGCGAATGATCCTCAAGTCGCGCAAAAGATTATGTGGAACTTCCAGTTCGGTCCGGCCTATTCCGACGATCTCGATTCACAGGACGCGGAGATCCAGAACTTCGCGCCCGGCCATCCGGGAGATCCGTTCGCGGTCTATCCGATTGGGCATCTCGCCGTCTACCGGAATCTCGGCCGCGAGGAAGTAGCTCCGGCTCCGACTGACTACGACGGAGATACCGGCATCATGGAGCGGATGGCGGTCGGTCCGATCATGGTTCCGATTGAGCCGCCGTTCTGGCAGAACCCGTGGACCTACTTCGTCCGGTACCGATACTCGAATCCCAATCGGTCGGACCTCGTATGGTCGGGGACGTCGCTGTCGCGATGGCTAGGCGAATTTCGGGGGATGGACAACTCGAGTTATCTCCTGGGCAACGCGTTCTTCGGCAACCTCGATCTGGATTCGCTTTTCGGCTTCGCCGGCAAGTTCCAGGATTTCAGTTTCAAGTTCCTGGGTGAACGGGACATTTTGGCCGTCGTGCACGCGAAGTCGCTTCCCGCCAAATCCTGCGCGACCGATGGCGGCCGTTCGATCTGCCCGGAAGATTGGGAGATGCGCCACGTTTATGTAATCGAAGCCGACGCGCGCAGGCCCGCACGATACGCGGACGTTCCAGCGATCGCGAAACGGATTCTGTATATCGATTCGCAGGGATGGTTCATCACTGCGTCGGATCAATACGATCACTACGACAAGCTCTGGAAGACACTTGCAATCTTCAACACGGTGCGCGATCGCGAATATCCCAATTCAAAGGCGGCAGTATATTCGTTTGACCGGCTGTTTCAGACCGCTATGGTCGATGAAGACGTGCAAAGCGGTTACTCGACGATTCTCTTTACCCCGAGCCCGGAGGGCCCGCCGCATGACACGTGGTTCGTCAACCAGGGCGTAATCTCGCAGCGCTGGATCGTCCCGCAGCGGTTCACGACACACCGGGAATATTTCTATTGAGATGGCGCCGCGGACCGATGCGCGGCGCTATCCGGCCAGCGTGACGTTGCCCAGGAACTCGCGCGTGCGATCGAGATGACGCTTCAGATACGCGCGCATCACCCGCGCGACCGTGTCGTCGAGGCGACCGAGCGCCAGAGCCGCGGCGAGCTCCGAGACGGCGGCTTCCATCGCGCGATGATCGGGAGGATTCGTCTTCGCCGCCTTTAGTCCGCGCGCGGCCGCCTTTTTCAAATCGCCGAGACCGCGGCCCAGATGCATGGGGGCCAGGCGCCCGAGCGCCGCGAGCGTCGCGCGCAAATCCTTTAGCTCGGCGGCGTTGTAGTCACTTTCACGATCGTAGACCGCCGCCGCCCGCGCGAGCATCGCGATCACATAGGTCGCCTGTCCCTGCGCGTACGGAGAAGTCAGTTCTGGAAGCAGGATCCCGCCCACAGTTCCCTGCAAGCTCATGAGCAGTTCCTTGACGGTTGGTCGAAGCATCGCGCTCGCGATCTCCTAGATGAGCTTTAGTTGCAGCGCCAGGTCGTCGCACAGCGGCGCGAGCAGTTGTTCGAGAAACGGCATCTGCGCGTCGGCGGTGCGGCCCTCGGTAAAATCGCACACCCCGGTCAGGCAGATCGTCGCCATCTTCGCGTTGCCCAGCACCTGGTAGAAGAACAGCCGCGCGCGATCGACGCTGCGGCCGGTCTTTTCCTCGTACAGGCGGTAGAACGATTCGCGCTCCAGCAGTCCGGCGGCAAACTCGCCCCGTCCCCAGAACATCATCGACGCCCACGCGAGATCTTCCATCGGGTCGCCCAGATGGGTCATTTCCCAATCCAGCATCGCCAGCATCCCATTGTCGTCGTACAGATAATTTCCCGAACGATAGTCGCCGTGCACGATCACGACCCGATCGGTGATCACAGGATTGGCGGCGAGCCAGGCAAACGCCGCGTCGAGGATCGGATAGTGCTCGCCCATCCGATCGCGGTCGTAGATGTCGCGCCAGTGCGCGGTCTGGACGCGTGCCGAGTCGGCCAGGTCTTTGGGTTCGCCCAGGAACTCGAGTTCCAGCGCGCGATAGTCGAGCGCCTGGAGCTTGGCGAGCTCCGCGAGAAATTGATTCGCAACTTTCTCGCGCAACGCGGCCGGCTCGGTCTCGGGGAAGGCGCCGCCCGAAGTCCGTCCACCCGCGCGATGCATGATGAAAAATGGGCGATCCATCACCGCGGGATCGAGTTCGAGATATAGCGGCTCGGGCACGCGCACCCCGGCGCGATACATCGCTTCGAGCACCCGAAACTCGCGTTCGCGATCAGATTTGAGCAATCCTCCCGTCGGATCGCGCCGCCCGATGAGCGGGCGCGAGCGCGGCTGGCCGCTATCATTCCATTCGAGCTCGAACGAGTAGGTCTCGCGCGAGGATCCGCCGGAGATACGTTTGAGTCCGGCCACACGGAGGTCCTGCGCCTGCGGCATTGCGCGCTTTAGATATTGGGTGAGTCGTGGATGGTCCATGCCTGCCAGTCTTTCCCGCCGCTGGAGCTAGGGTGTTCCCGGAACCGCTGGTGGGACGGTCAGAGTATTGGCGGGAACAGCGGGAGGCGCCCCTCCGGCCGGTGTGCCCGCGGGCGCCGCCGCATTCATTTGATCGACGGAAGCCTGCAGTTGGTCGGCCTCTGCATTCTTGCCGTGCGCGCGAAGCTGACGCTCGACGGCGGCCGCGTCGTGACGGAAGTCGTCCATCTGCGCGGCGCTGGGCGGCGCAGTCGCCGCGACCGCGGCAAGGGTCTGCTGCGTGAGCTGCTGCAACTGCTGCGAGAGTACATTCGGCGCAGTTCCCGCAGCCGGTGAAGCCGCCGCCGACGGCGCGGTCGCCTGCATCTTTGCGAACAGGTCCGCGTAGCGCTTGGCGACCGTCGTCGGCCCGAGGCTCGACATAAATAGCTGCGCCTGGCTCAGATTCGATGCGCCGTACAGAACCGCGCCCTCGGGCGCGTACGCGCTCGAGAGATCCCGGTTCTCGATCTCGAGTGAAGGTCCGGTGCCGGTTCCAGACAGGAGCAGTATCGAATCGACGCGCACGCTCTCCGAGTATCCCGAATTAATCGTAATCGCGGCCTGCGATTCGCCGCCGGCACGCGGCGTTACTCCCGTCACGGTCCCGATAATCGTGCCGCCATGCGTCACCGGATCATTGGGCCCCAGGCCGTCGGGCGCGTCGAGCACGGTCGAAAAATGCGCCGGTCCGGCGCACGCCGAGAGCGCGAAGGCGAGTACGATCGCAATCGCGCAGCCGAAACTCCGCGCGACGATTGCCAGAATCTTGCGCATCAGCGGTTGACACTTACGCGAACGCCGGCATCACCTCGTGCGCGAACAGCTCGACCGACTGAGGCTGATTGAAGTCCGCGAACATAATCGTGAACGTGTTGATTCCCATCGCGACCCGCTTCTTGAGCTCTTCGACCACCACCTTCGGCGTTCCCTTGATCGCGGTCGAGGCGAACGGCAGCGCCTGCGCCATCTTCCACTTCTGCTCGACCTCGGCGTCGGTCGCGCCCATCGCCACCAGCAACTGCTCGGAGATATCGATCTGGTTGATATCGCGATCGACGTCCTTGCAATGCTGCTTGAGCACGTTCAGCTTGTGCTCGAAACTGGTGTAACCGGCGGGGCAGTTCCAGCGATCGGCGTACTTTGCGACCAGCTTCAGCATCACCTTTTCTCCGCTCCCGCCGATCGTGATCGGCGGATGCGGCTTCTGCACCGGCTTGGGGCTGTTGATCGCTTCGTCGATCGTGTAATGCCGCCCCTTAAACGTCGCGCGCTTCTCGGTGAACATCAGCTTCAGGATATGCACGCCTTCCTCGAACTGCTTGAGCCGCACACCCATCGAGGGGAACTCGTATCCGTAAGCCTTGTATTCCTCGTTCATCCAGCCGGCGCCGATTCCCACTTCGAGCCGCCCGTTCGAGATCTGATCGATCGTGGTCAAAGATTTCGCGAGCAGCGCCGGGTTACGGTACGAGTTGCAGATCACCAGCGTGCCGATGCGGATTTTTTCGGTCCGCGCGGCGATTCCCGCCATCGCGGTCAGACACTCGATATGATCGAGATCGGGCATCCCGCGGGTCCACATGTGATCGACCAGCCAGATCGAATGATAGCCGAGCTTCTCGCACAGCAGCGTGCGTTCGAGCAGCCCCTTGAAGTTGAGTCCGGCCTGCGGAGAGAACAAAGCAAATTGCGGTTTCTTGGCCATCGTAAAACTCCCACCTGAAGATTGCGAAGAATCGGGTTACCGCAATGGTTTCGCATGCCTTGCGGCGAAGGGTCAACCGGCGATGCGCCCGGGCGGTCCGGATGCTATAAGAGCGCGGCAACCCGGAGGCTTATCGATGGCACTGCCAGGCGCATCCAGAGAACCGCGAAAAGCGGCATTCCTCCTACGATTCGCGCGAATCGCAATCGCGATCGCTTGCGTGCTCACCGTGGGATTCAC
>JBAPSR010000048.1:0-3359 GCA_049281755.1 Binataceae bacterium (SeqCode) | reverse complement strand
GCTTCACGAGCGACGTGACGCTCGAAGAGCTGGTGCGGATCGGACGCGAGCAAGGTATCGATGTGGTCGAGGATCTCGGCGCGGGCGCATTGGTGGATCTTTCGCGCTACGGTTTGCCGCACGAGCCCGTTGTCGCGGATCGCATCGCGGCGGGCGCGGCGCTCGTGACTTTTTCGGGCGACAAGCTGCTCGGCGGCCCGCAATCCGGCCTCGTCGTTGGTCGGCGCAATCTGATCGCGAAGCTGAAAGCCAATCCGCTGCTCCGGGCGCTGCGATGCGACAAGCTCACGCTGGCGGCGCTCGAGGCGACGCTCAGAATCTATCTGCGCTCGCCGGATATCACCGATGAAATCCCGACGCTACGCTTGATGCGCCGAAAGCCGGCCGAATTGCGCACGATTGCGTCGCGCGCACGCGCAATAATCGCCGAACGGCTCGGAGCGGAATTCACAGTCGAAGTGATGGGCGCCGCGTCGCGCGTTGGCTCGGGGTCGCTGCCCGACGCGGCGCTCGAGTCGGCGGGCGTCAGGATCACGCACGCGCGAATCTCGCCCGGCGCGATCGCCGCGCGCTTCCGCCGCGCGAGAATTATCGGGCGCGTCGCCGACGATTCGTTTATTCTCGATATGCGGACGATCGAAGATCCTGCGGTGTTCGCAGTCGATCTAAACGATTGAGCCGGACGCGTCCGCCGCCGGCGCCAGGGAGAATTCATCATGCCCGATAACAGTTACAAGATTATCGATATCGTCGGCGTATCCGACGACAGTATCCAGCAGGCGGTTCGCAACGCGATTTCCAAGGCGCAGAAGACGATCAGAAGTATTCAGTGGTTCGAGGTCGAAAATATCCGCGGCTCGATCCAGAAAGACGGCAAACCCGAATTCCAGGTGCAGGTGCGAATCGGTTTCCGTCTCGAAGGCGCAGCCGCCGACTGAAGCGGTGGAGGCAGCGATGAAATTCGGCACCTTCCTGATGCAGACGAATCCCTCGAGTCTCGGCGCGGTCGCGCGCAAGGCCGAGGAACTCGGCTACGAGTCGCTCTGGATCCCGGAGCACATCATCCTGCCGGTCGAGTACAAATCGCCTTATCCGTATTCGACCAGCGGGCGGATGCCTGCGCCGCCGGAAACACCGCTGCACGATCCCATGCTCGCGTTGGCATTTATCGCGGGAATCACGACGCGGATTCGGCTCGCGACGGGAATCTACGTGCTGCCGATTCGAAATCCGTTCACGACCGCGAAAGCCGTCGCCAGCCTGGACGTATTGTCCGGCGGCCGCTTCATTTTTGGCGTCGGAATCGGATGGCTCGAAGAAGAGTTCACCGCGGTCGGAATGGATTTCAAGAATCGCGCGCTGCGCTCCCGCGAATACGTCGAGTTGCTGAAGGAGCTTTGGACCAGCAACGATCCGGTTTACGAGGGCAAGACCGTGAGTATCGAGGGCTTCCGCATGATGCCCAAGCCGGTGCAGAAACCGCATCCGCCGTTCGTATTCGGAGGGCACACGGAACCCTCGCTGAAACGGGCCGCGCGCCTGGGCGACGGATGGTACGGAATCGCCGAGAGTCTGTCCGATATCCGCGGCGTAATCACGCGCCTGCGCGGCTACGAAGCGGCGCTCGGCCGCACGACGCCGCTCGAGTTGACGGTTAGTCCGCGTCTGGGCGGTCCGGTGACGGTCGAGCAGGTTCGCCAGTTCGCACAGATGGGCGTCTCGCGAATAATCCTGGGCACTACACCAACGACTCGCGAGCAGCTAGCCGAGATGGAGCGTCTGCGCGACCAGGTGATGGCCAAGGTTTGAACAGCTGGCGGAGCAGGAATTTTCCAGTGCCGCGCACTCGATAGTGCTTGGCGTGACGCGGTCGGCGCAGATATCATCACAGCGGCTTCACGCCCCCGATGGAGGCGCGCGCACTCGATGAAAAGATGCCCGTCCTGCGACAAGACCTATCCTGACAGCGAAACCTTTTGCGAAACCGACGGGACCGCGCTGGTGGGCGCCGATCCCGCCTTCGTGCAAGGCGGCACGGGCGGCGGATCCGGCGGAGTTGAGTGCCCGGTCTGCGGCGGCAAAGCGGAGCCAGGCGAAATAATCTGCAATTTCTGCGGCGCACGCCTCTCCGGCGAAGGCGCTGCATCCGCGCCGCCGAGCGCGCCGGTGCCTCCTGTCACCGCATCGCGAGGCCCCGGTGGCAACAGGACCGAGATTTCCTCGCAACCGCTGTCGGGCAAGTTCACCGGCAGGACGCCCGAGCAGCCGCCCGAGTATGAGGACGAGACCGCAGGCGCGGGCGGATTCCTGCGCCTGATTGCCTATATTCTCGCCGCGCTGATCGCTCTCATCGGCGGTGCGTGGCTCGCGATCCATCTCACGGCGCATCATCCGAGCGTGGGCGCGCAAACTTCGCCCTCGGCGATTGCGTCTCCTTCTCCGCTCGCGCCCGAGGCGGCCACACCGATGGTCGCGCTGGCGAGCAGCATCCCGCTCCAGGTGACCGGCGAGTCGGCGGCCGCGCCAGAGCGCAGCGCGTCGGTTGCGCGCAACAGCTTCGACAGCGGCAAGTCCGCGTTGCTCGACGCTTATCGGCACGCGCTTGGCGCCGACCCGAACTTCAAAGATGGAATGATGGTGCGGATCCGGATTCTGCCCGACGGAACTATCGCGCAGGCCTCGGTGCTTACTTCTACGGCGCCGAACCCCGGCCTCGACGCCGAGGTTGCTGGAGACGTGACGGCCTGGAGCTTTGCGCCGTTCAGCGGCGGGCAGGTGGAAGTCAACTATCCGATTATTTTCGCGCAAACCCCGGCCGATCAGGCTGCCGTCGAGTCGGCGCTGAGCGCAAAGCTCGCCGGCCTGAGTCCGACCGAGACTCCCGAGTACTCTTCCGCAACGCCGTCGCCGGCTGCGTCTCCGGCAGCGACCAGCGCGCCCGCCGCGGCGCAGACCTTTCCCACCCCCGATTCCGTTCTGAAGCACATCTGGGCGCTTGGCGAGGACAGCTCGCAGGCCGAGCATCTGTCGTCGGTGCTGTTCGATTCGATTGGACCGCGGCTGACGGGATCCCCCGATCTCAAACGGGGGAACGACTGGCTCGTGAAGACCTACGAGTCGTGGGGCATCGACGCCCGTAACGAGCAATACGGGACCTGGCGCGGGTGGCGGCGCGGGTATTCACACATCGACCTCATTGCCCCGCGCACCCGCTCGCTCGAAGGGACGATGCTCGGCTACAGCCCGGGCACTGGGAAGCGGGATCTCACGGCGCCGACGGTGATCCTGCCGCGGTTCGCCGACAGCACGGAGTTCGTGAAATGGCTGCCGAGCGCCAGGGGGAAACTCATCCTGGTGGC
>JBAPSR010000047.1:0-10166 GCA_049281755.1 Binataceae bacterium (SeqCode) | reverse complement strand
ATTTTTGGGCGGTCTGACGCGGGAAGAAAAGACTAAACACGAAGACACCAAGGAAGAGGAAGACACTAAGACACGAAGAATACGCGTCTCCGCGCGCGGCGCGCGGAAACGCGCCAGTTCTTTCCGCCTTGATCTCCTGGTGGTTGGATTGATGACCGCGCCAGGTCGCGGAAGCATTCTCGGCGAGAAAAGCGGGCAAAGATCTCCTGGCGGATGTCCGAATCGCTTCCACCAGGTCAGCTTTGCACGAAGTCGATTCAGGCATAAGGCTGAACAGTTCAGCCATGAACAAATCTGGCAAAAACCCGAACGATCGTTAGGGAGGCGGCGCGGCGAGAAAATGCGCTGAAGCCGCTGTGCGCGAAGGGGTTCAGTGGATCAAGGTTACTGCCGTGCGAGATGAGCACCCAAATTTGGCCGTGCTGCTTTTTCCGCCGCGTGGGCAGAAACAACGAGGTTATCGCACAGAAAGATAGGTGGCGCGGGTCAGGTTCCCTGGATTGGGGCGGCCCAGCGGGAGAAGATTGTGTCGCTTAGCGTTTCGAGGGCCGGCAGGTGCTCGTCCGATTCTGCCAGCATCGCGTTCGGCTGGATTTTCTCCCGCTCGAGTTCTCGGGCGAAGGCGTTGGACATGTTCTCGATTCCGATTCGCGTTACTTCCAGATGAAATTGCAACGCCCAAGTCTTTTCGCCGTAGCGAAAGGCTTGGCATGGAGTCTTCTCCGACGATGCTATCGAGACTGCGCCGCTTGGGAGCTCGAAGTGATCGCCGTGCCAGTGGAATGGCGTGATCGTCTCCGCAACGCCGCGAAATAATCGATCCTCGTGGGCCGTCGGATGGAGCACGACGGGGAACCATCCGATTTCTTTTCCTGCCGGATTCTTCTCGACCTTCGCGCCCAGCGCTGCCGCAACGATCTGCGCGCCGAGGCAGATGCCGAGGACTGGACGGTCCTGTTTGATCGCGTCTTCGATCAGCTTCATCTCGTAGGGTAGAAACGGGAAGCGCTCGGTCTGATACACGGACATCGGGCCGCCCATAACGATCAGTCCGCCCGCGCCCTTCATGTCCTTCGGGACCGGGTGCCCGTCGTGAATCCGCACGTACTGCCAGGCAAGCGCGGCGCCTTCGAGTGCGTCGGCGATCGCGCCGAGATTTTCGGCGGGATGATGCTGCAAGACTATAATTTTGGCCATAATAGTTCTCGCCGCTAGAACATCGTGCCCGCGCGTTTGCGGCCCAGATGCTTGAACGCGCGGTCGGTCGCGGCGCGGCCGCGCGGGGTGCGCATCAGGAAGCCCTCCTGCAAGAGGTAGGGTTCGTAGACCTCTTCGATCGTATCGGGCTCTTCGCCGATCGCGGCGGCAAGGGTTTCGACGCCGACCGGTCCGCCGCCGAATTTGTCGATGACGGTTTCGAGAATCGCGCGGTCCATCTTGTCGAAACCCGCGCCGTCGATATCGAGCATTTCGAGTGCGCCGAGTGCGACCTCGCGCGTGACCAGAGCGGCTTCGTTGACCTGCGCGAAGTCGCGCACGCGGCGCAGCAGGCGATTGGCGATTCGCGGAGTTCCGCGCGAGCGCGAGGCGAGCTCGGTCGCCCCGCCGCTGTCCACCGCGATTTTAAGCAGCCGGGCGGAGCGGGTAACGATCTCGGTCAACTCGGCGTGATTGTAAAATTCGAGATGATAGTTCTGCCCGAAGCGGTCGCGCAGCGGAGAGCTGAGCAGCCCGGAGCGGGTGGTCGCTCCCACCAGCGTGAACGGATTCACCGCCAGCTTCATCGTGCGCGCGCCCATCCCCTCGCCCACCACGATATGGAACTCGTAGTCTTCCATCGCGGAGTAGAGGCGCTCTTCGACCGCACGCTGGAGGCGATGAATCTCGTCGATGAACAGGATGTCGCCCTCTTCGAGATTATTGACGATCGCGGCCAAGTCCGCAGCGCGCTCGATCGCGGGGCCCGAGGTGACGTGAACGCTGACGCCCATTTCACGCGCGATAATATGCGCAAGCGAGGTCTTGCCGAGTCCGGGCGGACCGGCGAACAGCACGTGATCGAGCGTCTCGCCGCGCTGGCGGGCCGCGGTTATAGACATCCCGAGCACGCGTTTGAGCTTTTCCTGTCCGACGAACTCGCCGAGCGAATGCGGACGCAGCGAGAGATCGAGGCGATGGTCGTCGCCGAGTTCGGCGCTCGAGGCGACGCGCTGCGCGCCATCGCTGCTCGCGGGAGGATTCTGGCGCTTATTTTTCGCCATAGATCGCGCCCAACGACTTGCGCACCATCATCTGCAGATCGTTCGCGGCGGCGGGATCGGCGGCGACGACCGAATCGATCGTGCGTTTGGCTTCGATCGGTTTGACGCCCAGATTCACCAGCGCCGAAACCGCGTCGTCGATCGGCGTGGCCGGCGTATCGACGGTCCTGATCGCTCGCGGGCCGGAAGCGCCGTTGGCGACGGCCGCCTCGCTCAGCTTCAGCTCGCCGATTTTGTCGCGCAGTTCGCGGACCACGCGTTCGGCGACCTTGGGACCGACGCCCGGCACCGCGTCGATCTTCTCAACGTCTTCGCGGCCGATCGCGGCAACCAGCTCGACCGGCTCGAGGAACGAAAGGATCGCCAGGGCGAGCTTTGGACCGACGTGCTGCACCGACATCAGGAGGTCGAACGCGCGCTTCTCGAGCGGCTCGGCGAATCCGTACAGCATCAGCGCGTCTTCGCGGACGACCTGCCGGACCTGCAGCCGTACCTGCTCGCCGAGCGCCGGCAGCCGATAGAAGGTGCTGAGCGGGATGAAGACCTCGTAGCCGACGCCCGCGGTCTCGACGATCACACGGCCGGCGTCGCGCACCGCGAGAGTTCCATTGATTGAGGCGATCATCTTATTTGCTGCTCGCGATCATCTTATCGTCAATTCGCAAAAGATCGAGGAGGTCGTGGCCCGTCTCAAGAGCATCTGCAATCCGGGACAGAGCGCATCAAAAAGTCGGCAAGTGGAATTGTACTATGAGAGGGAGCCCCTCGCGGCACCTGCCGCCCCGGCTTATCGCCGCGCGTCAGTTGCTGCTCGGCCGGTAGTGCACGCTGTCCAGGAGGTAATTGCGCAGCTCAGGGCTCCATTTGAACGTCATGACCTCTTCGTCTGGTGCCTCACACGCACTGCACGAGCTCTGGCCCGGCCCCCATGCCGCGCCGATATAGGTCAACTGGTCTGATTTCGAGTCTTCCCAACTCGCACAGTTATAGCTCGGGACTGGCGATGGCGATGGCTGCTGAGGGCTTTGAACTGATAGCTCCTTTGAGTCCGGTTGGCCAGACTCCGACGGCGCCCGTTCGTCGCACGCAGACATCAATCCGCCGCGCAACGACTCCGCGCCAAAGAGCAATCGAACTTGCCCGGCGACACAGCCAAAAACGTATGAATACCCCCACGCTCCCGTACCCGTCATATGATCGGACTCGAAGAGAATCTCCCGCCGGTTCGCGCTGATCATGCGGTCTTGGTCCAACGTCACCTTCCAATCACAGCTAGTGTGAAGTTTCGGCAGATCAAAGCCGTAACACCCCGTTCCGTGCGTGAATGGAAAGTTTCCGGAGCTGCCATTGAATTCGTGGTTGGCGAGAATGATAAGGTCGTTTGCCTTCGCGGTCTTCAGCTCAGTGCAAGGCAGGGTGTGGGCCAACGGCGGTAAGCCGCCTTCGGGTGGTGCATAGCTCTGCATCTTCGGGTCCCAATCAAAGGTTTCTGTGTCGGGTGTCGTGGCGGGCGGCGTAGGTGGTCCTACAACGATCACTTTGTTCGGGTCGGCGTGCTCGATTTTCGCCTCGCCGCCATTGTCGGCAGCCAACATTGGAACCACCCTGCCGAAAGCGCAGCCGAATACAAAAACCTGATCCCCAGCAAACGACTTCCGGATGTAGGTGCGCTTGACGATCAAACGGCGTCCTTGTCCGAGCATTTCGTCTCGCACGATCCGGGTCTTCTCGTCGCAGTAATAGGAGGCCGGCCTCAGGCCCTCGACGGTGCATTTGACACCCGGAGAATTGGAATCTGTATTGGAATCTGTAAACGATGCGAGCGCCGCGAGGGCAACCAAATCGTCGGCCTTCGCCTTTGAAACGTCGCAGGCGCTCTCATCGGCGAAGCCGGCTTGACTGAAGATCGCCAGAACCGCCAGGAAAGCTGCTCCGGCCAATGCTCGTCTCATAAACTGGCAGCGACTCCGATCAATTAAGTCTCGCGATCATCTTATTTGCTTTCGCGATCATCGTTTGCGGCTCCGGATCGCGCGCGAGGCGTCGCCGCGCGCGGGACGCTCGACCGCATCGGTGATGCGCGGGGGGCGCGAGCGGCCGAGATGGCATACCGCGAGCGCGAGAGCGTCTGACGCGTCATCGGCGAGCTCGAAATCCACATCGAGTGCCAGGGTGCGGCGCACCATGAACTTGACCTGGAGCTTGTCGGCGTGGCCGAACGCCGCGACCGCGAGTTTCACTTCGTTGGGCGGATATTCGTAGAGCGGAAGTCCGCGCTCAGCCGCCGCGAGCATCGCGACCGCGCGCACTTCTCCGATACGAAACGCGCTCTGGATATTGCGCGCGACGAAGTTGCGCTCCAGGCTCATCGCGGCGGGCGCGAACTGGTCGATCACCTTGAGCAGTCCGTGATGGATGGTGCGCAGACGCTCGGGCATAGGCTCGCCCGGACGGGTCCGGATGGTGTCCGCCGCGATAAACTGAAAATGTCCGGGGGCGCCTTCGACGATCCCGAAACCTGTAACCGCGCTTCCCGGGTCAACCCCGAGCACCCGCATCCTCGTCCCCCAGGCGTCACCGCGCGCGCGTTACGAAAAGCTTCACGCCGCGGAAATTTGCGCCATTTCCTCGTCGCTGATATCGAAATTGGCCGAGACGCTCTGCACGTCGTCGTGCTCTTCGAGGTCCTCGATCAGTTTGAGCACCTGTTCGGCCGTATGCCCGGAAACTGGCACCGTGTTTTCCGGGACCAGGGTTACCTCGCCGTTGGCGATCGGAATCCGCGCCTTCTCGATCGCCTCGCGCACCACGCCGTATTTGTCGGGCGCGGTCATCACGGTGTAGGAGTCGGCGTCGCTCAGCACGTCGTCGGCGCCGGCTTCCAGCGCGAGCTCGAGCAGCTTGTCTTCATCGATTGCGCCCTTGTCGATCGAGAGCATCCCATGTTTCTTGAACATCCAGCCGACGCATCCCGCCTCGCCAAGGTTGCCGCCGTGGCGCGAAAACATAAAGCGGATTTCCGCGACCGTGCGGTTGCGATTATCGGTCAGTACCTCGACCATGATCGCAACGCCGCCGGTGCCGTAGCCTTCGTAGGTGACTTCCTCGATCTGGCCGCCGCCGAGCTCGCCGGTGCCTTTCTTGATCGCGCGATCTATATTGTCGTTGGGCATCGACTGCTGCCGCGCGGTCAGCACCGCCGTGCGCAAGCGAGGATTGGCGTTGATATCGCCGCCGCCCAAGCGGGCCGCGATAGTGATTTCCTTGATCAGCTTGGTGAAGACTTTGCCGCGCTTGGCGTCGCGCGCCGCCTTCTTATGCTTGATCGATGACCATTTGGAATGACCTGACATTGTTTCCATGCGGGCGGCCCAAAGATGAGGCGGCCCGAACCGCGACTATTATCACAAAGATCGCGCCGAGGGGGAACATCCGCGAGGGCCGCCGCGCGCGAGGGTGCGTTCTTCAGGCGAATTTGCGAAAAATTGGACAGCGGACGCCCGACCTCTGCTATGATGCCGCAGTCGGATAGCTTGATCGCATGCGATGAAAGCCAGGGTCATGGAGTTCAGTAAGGTAAGCCTGATACTCGTCGGGGCGATTCTGGCGAGTTTTGCCTGCGGATGCTTCTATCCGGCAACTTCGCAGGCGCCTCCGGAAGACAAGACCAGCACGATCGTGCCGCTTCCCTATGACCTTGCGTGGACCGCGGTCAACGACGTGATCCACGCCAACAGCTACACCGTCCAGGCAAAGGATCCCAACCACGGAATTATCGAGGTTCTGGGACGCCCGTTTTCGCTCCAGGACGCGGATTGCGGAAACATCAAGAGTGTTGTCGGCATCTATGCCGCCGTGCCCGAGCCTGACTCGACCAGCGTGTATAACTTCCACGTCAAAGCGGTCTCGAACGAATCGAGCCGGGTCGCGATAAACGCGACTTTCGATTCTCCGCTCAGCGTGCCGCTGCGTCCGGTGCGCGACGAGCAATGCATATCGCGCGGGGCGCAGGAGTCGCGCCTGCTGCAGCAGATTCTCGCGCAGGCACGCATTACGCATCCTCCGGTTTATAAAAACGCGGCCGGGCCGCCCAAGGCTTCGACCAGCTTCCAGACTCCGCAGTACGGACGTCCGACGCTTTTGGGTCCCGACGTTCTGAAGAAGCCAGGCGACTGAGCGCGGGATCGTCCCTGGGCCTCTGCACAACTCGCAAGCGAGTGCATGAACGCCCGGGACTCCTCGCCCAGGGCTCGGAATGACGGATGTAGCTTGGCGAATGACTATCGCAATCTCTGCCTAGCGTCCGATCGTCATTCCGAGCCTAGGCGAGGAATCCCGAGGCGTCCATGCGCAGCGCCCGCACCTCATGCAGTGTCCGTTCGTCCGGATTCCAATCCCTGCTTCACGTCCGCTTGACATTTCATCGCGACGGCGGGAAACCGTGCTTACTGCTGCTGGCCTGATGGAGGTCTTCGATGAAAGGCAAAATCGCGTATATTCCAGCCGGTCATGAGATCGAGTTTCATGAGTACGACGTCCCTGCGCCGCCCGCCGGCGGAATCGTCGCGTCGGTTACGCAGACCAACGTCTGCGGCTCCGAAGTCCACATGTGGAAGGGGGAATTTGGACGGCGCGGAATCATGCCCGGCCACGAAATGAGCGGACGCGTGAACGCGCTCGGGGCGGGCGTCTCGGCCGACTACGCGGGCGCGCCGATTCGCGAGGGCGACAGGATCGCGCCGGTCTATTACACGGTGTGCAACCGATGTGTGAATTGCGTGGCGGGAAATCACGCCGCATGCATAAACAAAGTGATGGGCGCGCGGCATCCTGATGAGCCGCCGCATTTCACCGCGACCTTTGCCACGCACTACGTCATCAAGCCGGGGCAGCATTTCTATAAAGTGCCCGACAACGTTCCCGACTCGGTAGCCTCGGCCGCGAACTGCGCGATGTCGCAGGTGTACTGGAGCCTCGATCGCGGGCGGCTTGCCTATGGCGAGACGGTCGTGGTGCTCGGCGCGGGCGGGCTCGGACTGCATGCGATGGCGATTGCGAAGGCGCGCGGCGCGCACGTGATCGCGATCGACAGCTTCGACTTGCGGCTTCGGCAGGCGCGGCGCTTCGGCGCCGACGAAACGATCGATATGCGCGAGTATGCCGACCCCGAAGCGCGCGACAAACGCGTGCGCGAGCTTTGCCACGGATGGCCCGACATGGTGCTGGAAGTCGCGGGCGTGCCTGACGCATTCCTGGAGGCGATGAAGATGGTCCGTGCGGGAGGGCGCGTGATCGAAGTCGGCAATATCTCGGCCGGGCTCAAGGTCTCGATTCCGCCCTCGATGATCACGTTCAAATCGCTCGAAATTATCGGCGTCGCGACCTATCCGCCGCATTACCTGAAGAAGTCACTCGATTTCCTGGCAACGCATATGGATCGCTATCCGTACGGCGAGCTGTGCGACGCAACTTTTCCGCTCTCGCGCGCGGCCGAGGCGATGGATCGTAGCGAGCGGCGCGAGATCACGCGCGCGGGCCTGCTTCCGCAAGAGGGGTAAGCGCGGTTTCGGAAACGGCTAGGGAGTGGCCGGAATCAAGGCTGCGGACGGCACCATCTCGGTTTGGCCGCCCGGCACCTTCCAGTAGAGCTGGATCGATGCGTCGCCTGCGAGGTTGCGCTCCGCAACCAGAATCCGATGCCGCCCGGCGGTCAAATAGGCCACGCCGGTCGCGTGCGGATGGCTCACCTGACCGGGGTCCGGAATCACCACGCGGCCATCGAGCGAAAGCCATCCGGCGTCGTCGACGTCGATACTGAACCGGTAAGTGCCGGTGGTCGGCGAGATGAGCTCGCCCGTCCATAGCGCGACCGACGGAAACGGCATCGCGCCGAGCTCCGTCACGCTGTCGAAGTCGATCTGCGGATCGATCCGGACCAGATGCGGCGCCGTGATTCCCGGCTGTTCGCCGACGAAGTAGCGCCCCAGCAGTCCATGGCGCGGGGTCAAGTCGTAGGGCTGGCGGATAGCGCCGATGAGCGACGCGAGGAAAATCGCGGCGATTCCAGACGCAAGCGCGGCGCGGCCCAGGCGCGCACGCGAGCTGGTCGCAAAGATTTGCAGCGCGTCGGTTAGTTCAAACACTCCGCCGATCCACAGAAATGCCAGCGGCCATAGCTGCAACGGACGCGGCAGGCCGGCCAGCTTGCCGAGGTTGAAGGCGGTGGAGTCGCCGACGATCATCCCGCCGCCAAAATACGCGTCGCGATTGGTGGCGAAGTCGCCGCGCATAAATTGCTGCATCGCGAAGTCGCGCACCGGATCCTGGTATTCGTAGGGAAAATGTGGATTGGTCGCGGTCGCCGCCAGCATTATGAACACCGACACCACCGCGAGCGCGCCGATAAGCCAGTTCCATGAACGCGGCAGAAACGCGAAGGTCAGCACCATGAACGGCACCGCGGCCACGATCTGGCGCGGTCCGGTGGCGGTGCCGCCGCCCCACGAAACGATCGACTCGCCGTAGGAGGCGTTGAACAGGATCATCCCGGCGATCGCGACGACGGTGACGATCAGCTCGGCGCGGAAAACGCGGCGGCGCAAGAAATAGCCGACGCCCGGAATCGCGAGCAGCAGGACCGGGTTGCATACAAACAATCCGCGCTGCGGATCGATCAGGATGTTCCAGAGATTGACCAGCTTCGGATAGGTGAGTCCCACGAAGCCCTTGGCCTGCTCTGGGAACTGCGTGTTTCCGGGCAGCTTGAACGCCTGGTAGCTGAAAAACAGCGGACTTCCAAAAGCGCCCCAGTTGTATCCAAACATCAGCGCCGCCGCGATCGCCGCGCCAGCCGAGAATGCAACAACCGCGTCCAGGCGCCGCACCCGGTAGAGCAGGTAGAAACCAATTGCGGCGGCGAGCAAGAGCGCGGGATAGTCATTCAACACCGCGAGTCCCGCCAGAAGCCCGGCCAGGAATGCGCGCGGCCACTTTGGATCCTCGGCAAAGGTCGCGATCAGATAGAAGGCGATAAACGCGAACGCCGCGGCGAACGGCTCACCGGTCATCTCGGTCGCATAGGGAAACGCGATCGTGCCAAATCCCAGGATGAGCGCCAGTGCGGCGCTGCGGCCCTCGCTCGCGCCCAGGAACCGCGCGAACCGGTACATCACGACGCACAGAATCGAGATCAAGAGGCCGGTCGTCAGCACGATCGTGAGATAGGTCGTGAGCGCCCAGTAAAGATCCTCGTGATTGGTCAGCAGCGGCATCAGCCACAACCGCAGGGCTTCCCACGGCAGCATCGCGACAATCGAGGTGCCGGGAGCTTTGACCGAATAGATGTGGCCGCCGAAATTGATGATGTCGGCGGTGTTGTAGCCCGCGAAACCGTCGATCCACAGCGAGCGCCGCTCGAGGATCGAGCGCATCAGATCGAAGCGCGCGGCAGTGCTCTGATCCGCGGCCTGATAGAAATATGCGTAGCTGATGAAGGGGAGAAAAAAGAGCGTCCATTCGATGCGCCGGCTACGCTGCGCGTCGGGGGTCATCGGGCGCGCCGAGCCTGTGCGCGTCGTTCAGCGCGGTTGGGTAGCGTAGGCTTGCGAATCGGCTCTTCGACTCCGAACATCCACCATCCGTAGGCCGAGACCACGCCCAGAATTACGAACACCGCGACCAGCGTGATCGGCTGCCCGATGGGCAGAGGTTCCGCGGCCTTGCGAATCGCGGCGAGATCGTAAACCTGGGCCGCGCCGGCCGGAGGCGCCACGATCTTATCGACCCGCGCGTTGCGAAAATAGGCGGTGCCGGTATTCAGGCTGCTGAAACCACCCACTCGCAGCGCAATTTGAACGTCGGCGCCCTGCCCGCCCACTTTCATATAGAGGCCGACCGGCTGCCATC
>JBAPSR010000046.1:0-3172 GCA_049281755.1 Binataceae bacterium (SeqCode) | reverse complement strand
CCGGCCAAGCGTCGTCATTTCGAGCCCGGTCTTCCGGTCGCGATGATTCGAGCGCGCCGGGTCGCGTCGGCATGCGCGGCGAGAAATCCCGAGACGGCCATGCTCCGGAGCCTCGCCATACGCAGCGGCCCTCCGCCCGGGATTTCTCGCCCAGGGCTCGAAATGACGGTTGGCGTCTGATTCCGTGATGTCGTCGGGCTGTGCCTAGCCCTAAATCCCGCCAGCGCTCCTATTCTAATTCACGAGAATTTTGGCCATAATGGGCTTATAAAGGTGATGTCGCGCTGACGGGCTAAGCAAAGGCCGCACGGGCGAGATCAAAAAGGGGTGGCGCGATGGCAAGTGCGCGGACTGTTGTCCGGCGCAAAGCCTGCTTTGCCTTCGTGGCGATGATCGCCGCGGGAGTGACGGCGGCGCTCGTCGCGATCGCGGGCGACCAGCAGATCGCGAGCCTGGTTTTCGGCCAGGCCGATTTCTACAAAAACGCACCCAACTATGTGGATAGCGCCGGAATGGCGGCGCCGAGCGCGGTCGCGATCGACACCACCGCGTCGCCCAATCATGTATGGGTCGCGGATACCGGGAACAACCGCGTGCTCGGATGGTACGACGCGAGCGCGTATCTCAGCGGCGCAGCCGCGGATATCGTGATCGGGCAGGACGACTTCCTGTCGTCGGCGGCGAACCAGGGCGGCACGCCCGGCGCCAGCACGCTCGCATCTCCGGCCGGAGTGGGCGTCGACGGCTCGGGCAATCTGTACGTCGCCGACAGCGGGAATAATCGTGTGACGGTGTTCAGTGCGCCGCTTGCAGGATTCTCCGGCACGCCGATTGTTGGAGGATCGGCGGCCGCCGTCTTTGGGCAGAGCGGAGATTTCCAGTCGAGCGCAGGATGCGCGAGCGTACAAGTCTCGGCGGCGACTCTTTGCCAGCCCGAAGGAATCGCGCTCGATACTGCGGGAAATCTGTTCGTCGCCGACGCGGGCGATAATCGCGTCACCGTTTACTTCACGCCATTCGCCGGCGGCCGCGTGACGCCCGTCAATTCGCCCGCGAATCTGATCTTCGGGCAGATCGCCACGAATGGATCGGCCTGCAACCAGGGCGCGAGCGCTACCGCATCGACCTTGTGCTTCGAGGTCGGAGGCACTCCGTTGGGCAGCGTCGGGGTCGCGGTGGATGAGGCAGGAGATCTGTTTATAGCCGATAGCGGCAATGACCGCGCGCTGGAATACACCGGCCCTTTCGGCCCGCGCGAAAGCAACTCGACCTCGGCGCATCTGGTCTTCACCGGCACCGCGGGGCTGAACGATCCGAGCGGTATCGCCGTCGATGGCGCGGGCGATCTTTATGTCGCATGGAATATCGGCAACGAGATCCTGGTTTACGAAGAGGCCGTAGCGCTGCAGACCACGTCGTCGAACTGGAATATCGGACCCGGTGAGGGAAATCCGAGTTCGTCGAGCTTGTTGCACCCGGGAGGTCTTGCGATCGACGTGGGCGGCAATCTCTACGCGGCTGATATCGGCAATAACCGCGTGCTCGAATTCAACGAGGGAAGTTCCTTTGGAACGGCGCTGGCAAACCGAGAGCTCGGGCAGCCGGATTTCGCGCATGGCGCGATAAATCGCGTCGACGGCTTCGGACTCGAGGCGCCGGGCGGCGTCGCGATCGGAATCAACGGCGCGCAGCCGGCAGTGTACGTCGCCGACACGAAAAATAATCGGGTGCTCGGATGGGTCGGTGCGTCGGCTCCGGCCAGTGGCGCGGCCGATATAGTGATCGGGCAGGGCGATTTCATTTCGTCCAAGCCCAACGCCGGCGGGCCCGAAAGCGGTGCGACGTTGTCCGCGCCGCAGGGCGCGGCGACCGACTCGAGCGGCAATCTGTTCGTCGCGGATTCATCCAATAACCGCGTGCTCGAGTTTGCCGCGCCCGCCGCGGCGTGCAGTCCCTATCCGTGCGTTGATTCCGCGGCGGCAATCACAGTGTTCGGCGCCTGCGGCGACTTCATCGAGAACGGATGTCCGCCGAACGCGGTGAGCGCCGAGTCGTTGTTCGATCCAACCGGGGTCGCGTTCGATCGCACTGGCGATTTGTTTATCTCCGATAGCGGCAACTCGCGCGTGCTCGAATTTAGTCCGCCGTTCGGCGCGGCGCCCGCGGCGACTGGCGTCTTCGGGCAAAACGGCAGCTTCACCGCCAATCAATGCAACGGCGGCGGCCTGAGCGCGCTCACGCTATGCGCTCCCGGCGCGATTGCGGCCGACAGCGCCGGCGATCTGTACGTGGCCGATACGGAAAATAATCGCGCGCTCGAGTTCGCGGCGCCTTTTTCAGCTTCACCCCAGGCGAGCGTGGTGTTCGGGCAGAGCGGCAGCTTTACTTCGAGTGGCACGAACTTCGGGGGCGCATCGGGGGCGACGATGGACGCGCCGGCGGCGGTTGCGCTCGATTCCCGCGGCAATCTTTATATCGGCGATTCGGGCAACAGCCGCGTGCTCGAGTTTGCTCCGCCGTATCCTGCCGCGCCCGCCGCGATCGCGGTCTTCGGACAAAGCGCGATGAGCGCGGTCGGCGCCAACCAGGGAACCGCACCGGATGATCTGAACGGTCTCGGCCCCGATAGCCTCTCCGCTCCGTCGGCGCTCGCCTTCGATGCCGCCGACAATCTTTACGTCGCCGACAGCGCGAACAACCGCGCCCTCAAGTATTCCGACCCGGCTCCGTCGCCGACCCCGACCGCCACTGCCACGCCGACGATCACTGCGACTCCGTCGCCGACTCTATCGGCGACCGCCACTGCGACTGCAACCGTATCGCCGACCGCGACCGCCACTGCCACGCCGACTGCCACCAGGACGGCAACACCGACCGCGACTCCGACGGCGGTCCCAGAGCGAATCACGATCGCGCCGCTGCGCCTGAATTTCGGCAAGGTGAAGCTCGACGCCGCGCGCACCCGGCGCGTAACGGTGACCAACAAAAAATCCAAGCATGCTGTCGCCGTACTAATCGAAAATGTTGACCCAACACCCGCTCCTTTCACGGTCGAGAACAATTGCCCACGCGTGCTCGCCCCCGGCGCGCACTGTTCGATCGACGTGACCTTCGCGCCGCAGGCCGAGGGCCGCGCCGAGGCTTCGATCGCGATTTCTGACAACGCGGAAGG
>JBAPSR010000045.1:0-3079 GCA_049281755.1 Binataceae bacterium (SeqCode) | reverse complement strand
CTCTGGCGCGAAAGCCGTCCCACGCGATTGTCACCGCGATATTTTTCGACCTCGAAATAGACGCCCGAGGGCGTCACGTACGCCATCCCGGCCGCGATAATCCGCGCGATCAGATCGATCATCAAGTCGATATGCTCGGTCGCGCGGCACCATATCTGCGGCGGCTCGACGTGGACGGCCGCAAGGTCGTCCTGAAACTGCTTGAGGTAGAAATTCGCGACCTCGAGCGGAGTCTTGTGCTGCTCGCGCGCGGTCTTTTCGATCTTGTCCTCGCCCGCGTCCTCGTCGGAGGTCATGTGTCCGACGTCGGTGACGTTCATCACGTGGCGGACACTGTAGCCGTTGAGCTCGAGTGCGCGGCGCAGAAAATCCCAGCACAGGTAGGCGCGCAGGTTGCCGAGATGCTGCGGCAGATAGACGGTCGGGCCGCATGAATACAGGCTGACGGCCGGTGGATGCTGCGGATGAAACTCCTCGACCGAGCGCGACAGCGTGTTGTAAATGAAAAACGGTTTCACGGCAGTGAGCCTGATAGCTTACCGCGCACCATGATCGCGAGACAACGCAGCGGTCGCGGGCCGGATCGACTGGCCGCTCACCAAGCCCTCAACCGTCATTTCGAGCCCTGGGCGAGGAATCCCGAGGCGTCCGTGCATTCATCCGCGAATGGCGTAGAGCCCGACGGCGAGAACGGGAGTCCTGGGAGCGACGATCGCGCGCGGATCGCGATGAGGCCGCGCGCGGCGAGGCTCGGTCAGCTTTGCGGCTTGGCGGGCTGGCGCAGACGGCCCTGGGCGTCGCGCTGATAGCGGCTGGCCGCAATTCGCTTGTATTGCCGGTCCGCCAGCCACGCGTAGCCGGGCACGTACCATAAGTAGGCGAGGATTCCGCGCAGTCCGTTCTGCATCCGGAGAACTTCATTGATCGCACGCGCGCCACGATACACCCGCCCGCGATCGTCAACCGCGTGCAGCTCCTCGAGCAGCGCTTCCATCGTGAGGTCCGGGAACAACGCGCGCGCCTCGGGATTTTGAAGATCGAGCGGCTCGATTAGCCCGGAATTGTCGAAATGGCGCACCCCCTCGACGCTGGTGCGGCACATCGCGCACGAGCCATCGTAAAGGATCGCGAGCTTTCCGGGCGAGGCCTTGCCGATGCGTTCGCCGCCCTTCGGCATCGAGCTCACCGGCGTGACAGGCGCGGATTTCCGCCCATCCGGGAGAGCTTCAGGTTCTCGGTGTAGATCCGCCATTCGTAGCCGTCGAGCAGCGACTTCCATCCCGCCTCGACCGTGTTGGCCGATTTGGCGAGCGTGGTCCAGGCGTGATGGCCGTCGGAGAATTTCTTGACCGACACGACTTCGGCCTCGGTCGAATCGCCGCTGGCGTGGGTGTAGGTCTCGATGACCCTGACGGTTTCCAGGAACGGAAAATATTTCAGCAGCGCCTTGCGCAGCGCGACGTCGAGCGCGTGAACCACGCCGACGCCGCTGGCAGCCTCGGTCTCCTCGACCGTGCCGATCCGAATCACGACGGTGGCATCAATCGTCGCCTTGCCGTCGAACAGATCGTCGATAACCCTGCGGCGCACGATCTCGAACGGAGCCACGTAGTCGCGTGAAGTGCGCAGCTCGGCCAGCTCGCGCGACGCTTGCGGCGCCTCGGCCTCGTAAAAGTCGGTCTGTCGTTCTGCACTCATTTTGCCGCACCCAACTCTCAAGCGGATTATCGTAACCGTACCGAAGCCTTTCAAGCGCATTCGTCGATCCCGTATGGTTGACATATGCGCCGCGGAGGGAAACTGAACCCAGATGGGAGGAATTCGCGCCTGGGAGCTGTCGATAAACGCGCATTGCGCCTTCCTATCGATGCGCGCGCGAAGCTGGTTTTGCTCGCGATGATCGCGTTCGCCGCGATATCTCCACCCGGCGCCGCGCGCGCCGCCGACGTGAGCGTGCCGATCACGATCGATTACGTGACGCTTGGCGCCGCGCTCAAAGCCCAGATGTACACGGCGCCGGGCGGCAGAGCCGCACTGTGGAATGGCGCCGACCAGTGCCAATTCCTCTACGCCGAAAACCCCGCCTTTTCGTCCGCGAACCCGCGCCTGCGCCTGGAGACTGCGGCGAGCCTGGGACTGGGCGTGGGTGTCGCCGGCCGATGCGTCAGCCCGATCGCGTGGAGCGGAATCGCCGAGGCGGAGTCGTCGCCGTATATCGCACCGGGGTTGCGCCTGAAAATGCGCATCACGGACCTGAATCTTTACAACGCGGCGCATCAGAAGACGCTCATAGCGGGCAAGGGCTTCGATCTGATCAAGCAATACCTGATTCCGGAACTCGAAACCTTTACCTATGACCTGAATCCCGCAATCCAGCAGCTTGGCGCGCTGGCGCAGGAGGCGTCCGCGCCGGAGGTAGTCCCGCGAATCAAGGCCGCGATAAACACGGTTCGCGCCGAACCGCAAATCCAGGTGCTCGCTCAAGGCGTCCGCATAACGCTCGTGATCAGCGTGGGAGATTTCCCGGCCCCAGCTCCGTTCGGACCTCCGGCTGAGCCGACCCCGCAGGAGCTCGCGGCGTTCCAGAAGCAACTCAACCAATGGGACGCGTTCCTGGTGTTTGCGATCAAGCAACTCGGTGCGAATGTCGGCGACCAGCGGTTTCGCGATCAACTCATGCAGATCCTGATCGAGAGCCGCTATCGACTGGTCGATGCGCTCGCGAAGCCGCCGTCCGCCGCAGGACCCGATCCGGTACGGACTATTTTCCTCGATACCTGGCAAGCGCTCGGCACCGCGGTGCACGACGCCGCGGCGCGCGGACAGCTTGGAGCGCAGGGTCTGCAGTTCCTGTCCTTCATCTCGGCCGGCGACGCGTTGTTCGCGCTCGACGAGGCCGCACCCGCGCTCGGGATGCGCGTGTCGGCGGAGGATCTGCGCCGGCTCGCGCATATCATGGCGCCCAACGCGACCGGCGATCCGCTGCAATTCAATTTCGACGAGGACAAGAGCCTTAAGGGTATGTTCGGCGTAACGGAACCGCTCTCGAGCCCGCCTTCGGCCAGTCCGGACGAGACTG
>JBAPSR010000044.1:0-4212 GCA_049281755.1 Binataceae bacterium (SeqCode) | reverse complement strand
ATTGCGGCATCTCGCAGTTCGGATGCAGCGTCCAACTCGCCGCAACGGCGCCGGTCAGCTTGTTCGTGATCGTCATATCGACTTCAAGATTGCCGTTCGTGTCGGGCTTGAACACGTGCTGGAAGGTATACCATCCGGAGGCGGTGATGCACTGCGGGTTGTGATTCGGATCCTCGGGGGATGAGCTTTCGCGCATCGCGTTGGTCGAGGCGGCGACCACGAAATGCGAGTTGCCGGTCACAACGCCCGACGCGATGCACGGATCGTTCGGGAGCGCGGTGCCGACGTTGAACACGTAATCCTGCAGGAACTGGCCCGTCGAGTCGTTCAGCGCCGAGTCCCAATCGAAGCGGTAGTCCTTGTGCGCGGCGGCATAGGCGGTGTCGAGGTAGATATCCGCGGAGGTCGAAACTCCGCCGGTCGGAAAACGTCCCGCCGAAAAGGAGAACCCCCAGTCCGTGTATGGCCCGATACAGTCCTTCGAGCCGGGAGCGCATTCGGGATTGCCGGCGTTGCCGAAGTTGGCGGCCGGATCGACGCGCAGGCGCGCGTGATCGCTGCCCTGCGCGGAAACTACCGCGTCCGCATATCCGCTTCCGATCGAGAAGCCGGATGGGACGCGGGTGATACTGCCGTTGCCCTGATTATACCAGCCGCCGGTATCGGTCTCGAAACCTTGAGAAAAAGCCTGCGCATGCGCGGCCACAGGAAGCAGCAGCACTATCAACAACGCAAGCGTACGAATGGCGAATGCTCTCATCTCCCACCGCCGAGAACTGATTCCCCTGCCTGTCTCCGGGAGGCGCCGCAGCCGCTGGTTACGGCTCGGCAGAGACGACCCCTATTTATGGTTAGCAAAACCAGCAGAGATGGCGCAATCGGTGATATTAATAGACGTTCAGTGGCTCAGCGGTCGCATTCGCCGCCGATCATGTTGATCATGCCAAAAGTTGTAATGACGTCGGGGATCATATGCCCGATAAGCATCTGGCTAAGCGCCCCCATTCCGAAGAAACACGGCGGACGCACCCGCACCCGGTACGGTCGCCCGCTCCCGTCGCTGACCACGTAGAAGCCCAACTCACCGTTGGCGCCCTCGACGGCGGTGTAAGTCTCGCCCGGAGGCACCTTGATTCCTTCCATCACGAGCTTGAAGTGATTCATCAAGCCCTCGATCGAGTTGTACACCCGCTCCTTGGGCGGCATCACGACCCGAGGATTATCGATCGACACGGGCCCTTCGGGAAGCGAAGCCATCGCTTGCTCGATAATCCTGCGGGATTGCGCGATCTCCTGGAAGCGGACGTTGAAGCGGTCGTAGTTGTCGCCACGCTCTCCCGTGGGAATGTCGAAATCGAAGCGATCGTAAACCAGGTAGGGATGGGCCTTGCGCACATCGTATGACACGCCAGATGCGCGCAGGAGCGGACCGGTCAGTCCGTAGGAGATCGCATCCTCGCGCGGGATGATGCCGATGTTGCTCATCCGATCGACGAACACGCGGTTGCGCGAAAGCAGCTTGTCGCAATCGGACAGGACCGAGTCGAGGCATTTGAACGACGCGCGAATCCGCTCGGAAAAATCGGGCGGCAGGTCGGTTGCGAGCCCGCCGACCCTGCACCACGTGACGGTAAGCCGCGCGCCGGTGACCGCCTCGATCAGGTCGTACAGGAACTCGCGCGCCTCGAGCATGTAGAACATCACGGTCTGCGCGCCGACCTCGCCCGACGCCATCCCGAGGCAGGTGAGATGGTCGGCGATGCGCGAGACCTCGCTCATGATCACGCGCACGTATTTGCATCGTTCGGTGATTTCGAGATCGAGCAGATTCTCCACTGCCAGCGCGAAAGCGACGTTGTTGATGCATGGCGACGCATAATTCAGCCGGTCGGTATAAGGAAACGCCTGGGTCCAGGTGCCCTGCTCGCACATCTTTTCGAACCCACGATGCAGGTAGCCGACCTCGACGTCACAATCGACAATCCGTTCGCCGTCGAGCTTGAGATTGAACTTGATAGTGCCGTGCGAGGCGGGATGCGACGGCCCCATCTGGATCTCCATCACCTCGTCGGCGGGATCCGCGGCTTCGAGCTTATTTTTCCAGCGGGCGGGTAAGGGCATCTGCGTTCTCTTGCTTGGCTGCGCGCCTTATCGCGACATCGGAATCGGTTTCACGATCGCGTCGACTTCCGGCACGATCGGCTGGCGCTTGGCGTACGGATAGTCCTTGCGCAGCGGATGGCCCTCGAAGGTGTCGTAGAGCAGGATACGCCGCAGATCGGGATGCCCGCTGAACACGATGCCGAACATGTCGTAGCACTCGCGTTCGAGCCAGTCCGCCGCCTTCCATATGGAGACGACGCTCGGAATTGACGGGTCGTCGCCGGGAACCGTCACCTTGACGCGCAGGCGATGGCTGCGAGTTAGCGAGTTCAAGTTGTAGACGACCTCGAAGCGTGGATTACGCTCGGGCCAGTCGACCGCCGTCAGGTCCGATAGCGAATTGAACTCGAAGCCCGATTCGGTAGCCAGTGCGCGCAGGATCTCGAGAGCGTTTTCGCGCGCGAGCACGATAAAATCCTGGCCGTGCGTGGTGCCGGACTCGCAGAGCGCGGCGCCAAAGCGTTCCTTTAGTTTTTCGATAAGCATGATCTCATTCTCGCGCGCTGACACAGTCGTCGCAGCCTGCTGCAAGCGGCCCTCGTCGTGATCGCGCAAGCCCCCCGAGTCTAATCCCAATCGAGCGCGCCGCGCTGCCACGCGTAAATCAGTCCGACCGCAAGGATCGCGATGAAAACCACCGCCTCGACGAACCCGAACATCCCAAGTTTGCGGATTTCCACCGCCCACGGATAGAGGAAGACCAGATCTACATCGAAAATAAGGAACAGCAACGCGGTCAGGTAGAAACGAACCGAAAAACGTCCCCATGCGCTGCCGCTTGACGGGTTGCCGCACTCGAACGCTTCGCTCTTGATGGCGCTGGGCCGCTTGGGCCCGATGATCGAATTGATCGAGACCATCACGCCCACCACTATGCCGGCGAAAATAAAAGTTACGAGAACGGGAAACCAGGTCGTCATTTGCTTCGTGCCGCCACTTCAAGGATACGCGCCGCGGCTCACCTTCAATTAGTACCGCAATTAATATCGGATGAGAACGCGGTTTACCAACCGGGAAACGAAGCCATGTTCAGACCGTCGGGAATCAGGCGGCGATCCATACCGATCGTTCAGGACGGCGGCTCTACCTAACATAAGTTAGCATTCAGTGACTCCAGCTCCTGTCTTATCCTATGGAGCTATCTGACATAGCGTCGGTAGCGTCGCGAAGAATCCGAAAAAGCCCTTAGATCTTAGGTATTTATAAGCTTTGACCGTCACCCCGGATTGAGCTTGAGTCAGCTACGTTGACTTTTCACAGTAATCTGGCTAATCAGGGAACCGTTACATCGGGGATTTCGGGGAACAATCAACCTCCGGCATCGCGCTGGAGAGGGGGTCACTATGGACCGTGCGAGAAGTTCGCTTATCTCCTTGGTAGTTGGATTCGCGTCGATGCTGTTGTTGGTCGCCGGACCGGCCGCGGCGCAGGTCAAGCCGGGCGACTACATCACCGTCCAAAACGACTACAAGGTTAAGGATCTCGTTTCGCCGGGCGTTTTCTGGCGGGTGCAGAGCGGCATGACGATGAAAATCGTTCCGACCGAGCGGATCGATTGGCCGCCTCCGTACAATGAGGCGACTGAGAAATATTCGCCGCAGGTGCGCTTGAGCAACGACCATCGTTCGCTGGTCGGCTATGTTGCCGGGCAACCCTTCCCGCTGCTCGACCCGAACGATCCTGACGTCGCGAACAAGATCATGTGGAACTACTATTTCCGCCCGATCTCGACCGACGATTACGATCTGCGCTTTTTCGACTGCGAGAGCGTATACGCAGGGCTCAATAAGCCGTACCGCGTGCTCTGGTATTACTCGGTCGGCCATTATGCCGGATACAACGAGGTCGGCCGCACCGAAGTTGAACCCTTACCGGTGGATCCCGATTTTAAGGTCTCCGGCCGCTATTCGATGACCGGGCTATATCCGCAGCTTTCGCCCCAAGATGGTGCCGGAGCGGGCTTCATCCGCTACCGCTACGCTGGCCCGAACCATGCCGATGACGCGTACACTTATACGCCCAGCGCTCAGCGCCTGCGCCGCCTCAACG
>JBAPSR010000043.1:0-7094 GCA_049281755.1 Binataceae bacterium (SeqCode) | reverse complement strand
CTCGTGACCGCATCGACGGCCGAGGGAATCGCGCTGTCGTTCGAGCAACTTCGTGCGATCAAGACCGCCTTGTCGAGCGCGGTCACCGTTATCACGGGCGGTCCCGGAACCGGCAAGACCACCATCTTGCGCCAGCTTCTTCTTGCGCTGGCCGACGCGGGCTTGAAGCCAACCCTGGCCGCTCCGACCGGCAGAGCTGCGAAACGGCTCCAGGAGGCTACGGGACGCGAAGCGAAGACGATTCATCGCGTGCTCGAATACGCTCCGGAGACCGGGTCGTTCGTGCGCGGCAAGGATTTTCCGCTGCGCACGAACTATCTGATCGTCGATGAAGCTTCGATGATGGATATTGAGCTGGCGGCGAGCCTGGTCTCGGCCCTCATGCCTAACTGCTCGTTGCTGCTGGTCGGGGATCGCGACCAGCTCCCGTCGGTCGGACCGGGCAGCGTGCTAAAGGACGTGATCGCGTCCGGCCTGGTGCCGGTGGTCGAGCTGCGCGAGGTTTACCGGCAGGCGCGAGAGAGCCAGATCGTCGCCAACGCGCACAAGCTCAATCGGGGATGGTTCCCCGATATCTCGAATGCGCCCGAAGGCGATTTCTTTTTTTTCGAGCGCGCCTCGCCCGAGGAGGTTCTGGCGACGATCAAGCAGCTCGTGCAACAGCGCCTGGTCGGGCGCTTCGGAATCAAGGATCCGCGCGAGATCCAGGTGCTGACTCCGATGAATCGCGGACCGCTCGGAACGCATACGCTCAATCGCGAGCTGCAGGCGCTGCTCAATCCGGCGGGACGCGAGTTGCGTGCGGGCGACAGGATTCTGCGCGAGGGCGACCGCGTAATCCAGCTCCGCAACAACTACGACAAGGGCGTGTTCAACGGATCGATCGGCCGCGTGATGACGGTCGATACGCAGAAGGGGCGCGTGACGGTCGCGTTCGAGGAGACGCACGCCGAGTATGATCAGGCCGAGCTGGACGAGGTCGGGCTTGCCTACGCGATCTCGGTCCACAAGAGCCAGGGAAGCCAGTATCCCGCGGTGATCATGCCGATTCATCCGCAACACTACCTGATGCTGCGGCGCAACCTGCTCTACACTGCGATCACGCGGGCCGAGCGCGTATGCGTTCTCGTCGGCACCAAGTCGGCGCTCCAGCAAGCCGTCCGCAATCAGGACGAGCGCAAGCGCCTGAGCCGCCTGGCCGACCGCCTGCGTATCGACTGAGCGCCGCTAACCGCGTCCGATCACCGCCGTATCGAGTCCCACAGATCGCAGTGATGAATCTTCGCGAAGTCTGATTCGTATCCGATCGCTCCCGGAGCCAGCGACAGGACCTTGTGATCGCTCGCGCTGTACCGCGTCCACTGCGGCGAGCCGCCGGGATTGCCTGAAGTGATGAATCCGATCCAATAGGCCATCATGTCATCGGAGAGTTTTTGCTGAGCCGGCGACGCGCCAGCATTCGCCGCGGGGCCGCCGAATACATACTGAATCTCCGAGCCGTGAAACGCGCCGAGCGGAAACGGCGGATTGTGAAAAAATGAAAGCGGCGCGTGCGTATCGTTGAATTCATACTGATAGACCGGCACCTGCGTCGAGAGGATCGCTGCGGCTTTGATTATCGGGCAACTGAAAACCGCATCTCCAAAGCCCGCAGCCTCCGCCAGTGCCGGCGAGGAATAGTTGGCCAACGGATACGCCGCCAGCACGCGAGCCGCATCGTTGCCGAATCGTTTGTGTATGTCAGCTTCGAATTTCTGCGCGCTGGCCGGTTTGGAGAACGCGAGGAACAAGGTTCCTTCGTCGCGATTCGATCCATTCAGCACCGGCACCTTGTTGAAGTGCCCGGCCGCAAGCGCCTCGGCCGGCTGGCTCGGAATAAGGCTGCCGTCCATGGCCGGTTCCCAAACCGGCCTGCCTGCAGCGAGGGGATTGACGGGTATCGCGCTCAGGACCTGTTCTGCAGGTTTCGAGCGCATGCATCCGGCGACGTCCGATGCCTTGTCGCATCCGAGTTTGGCCGCGAACTCGTCACCGCTCGTCTCACTCTCGGCGAGTGTGCGGGCGCGTAGAAATGGACCGCTTTCAAGGATCGCGCGCGCAAAGAGTCCGGCCGCCGCGGGCGATACCAGATGCAGTCCTATGCTGATCGCGCCGGCCGACTCGCCCGCAACCGTGACCTTGTTCGGGTCGCCGCCGAAGGCCGCGATATTGTCCTTGACCCAGCGCAGCGCCGCCTGTTGATCGAGCAGACCGTAGTTGCCCGAAGGATGGCCGGGGGAATCGAGGCTGCGGCTGGCCAGAAAGCCGAAAGGCCCGAGCCGATAGTTGATCGTGACGACGATCAGGTTGCCCTTGGCCGCGAGCTTGCTCCCGTTGTAGGTCGCCCCGGTTCCAACTATGAAGGTCCCGCCGTGAATCCAGACCATCACCGGAAGCCGCGCGGCGGCCGGATTTGGCGTGTAGACATTGAGATAGAGGCAGTCCTCCGAGCCCTCGGGCCCGCTGTGGCGAAAACTCATTTGGGTGCACGAGTTGCCGGCACGCGAGGCGTCGAGCGTGTCCGTCCAGCTCGCGTGCGCCGCAGGCGGTT
Organism: Binataceae bacterium (SeqCode); assembly: GCA_049281755.1. Lineage (GTDB taxonomy): Bacteria > Desulfobacterota > Binatia > Binatales > Binataceae > JBARDN01. Next base: position 4,504 of record JBAPSR010000043.1, on the reverse strand, counting down.
GCCAGCGCAGGTTGCCGACCGGAGGCGCGGCGTATGGAATGCCGAGAAACACGCGCACGTTTCCATCGACGGTTCCGCGAACCGCGCCTGCCCGTGTCTTCACGACCGGAGCGCCCGAATCCGGCGCCGCCGCGCAGACCGGATGCACGAAGACGAGAGTCGCCGCAGCGCAAGCAACGACAGTCGCGATCCAGCCGCGCGCGCGCCTGGAGCGCCGCGCCGCCGATTCAATTCCGCACCGATGATCGTTCGTATAGCTAGTTGGGTCAGCCATCTTTGTATGTTCCGCCTGCCGGTGAATGCGATTAGTACATTTTCGCGTGCTGATATTCCAGCGCATCGAATCGGATCTCCAATACCTTACCGGAAATGTTCATAGACCAGCGCCAGACCGACGATCGCGGCGAGCACCACGCCGACCAACAGTTGTGCGCCGAGCGCCCGCCACGCCGAGAAGCGGTTGACCTCGCCGACGCATTTCAGTTCGACGATCAGGCCCCAAAACCCGAGTGCCCCGCTTAAGACCGCGAGTCCGGGCGGGAACGCGAATGCTCCCGGCGCGAGCGCGTGCGGTGTCACGATTCCCGCCAGTATCGCGACGACGCCGAGGCCGGTCGCGACGATTCCCGGGATACTCGCCCACGCGATCGCGGCGCGCGTCTGCACCACCGACGCGACTCCGCCGAACAGGCGGCAGGCCGCCGCGATGATCCATCCCGCGATGTACAGCGCGGCGATTCCCCAGATCGCGTACAACAGTACCTTCAGTGCGACGATATACGGCCACAGCGCTGACATCGTTTCCGGTCCGGACAGGGCGCCCAGCCACGAAGCTTCCAGTCCGCTGAGCGCGCCGCTCAGCGCCGCGAGCGCGAGCACCGACCGGCGCGGATCGGTATCGACAATTTGGCGGATGGTATCGCGCGGTGCGATCCAGATTGCGAAAAATGGCGCGACCGCGTCTTCGGATCGAGGCATACGCTTCTTGGCCGCCACCGGCGCGGCCCGGCCACGGTAGCATCGCGCGCCGCGCCAATACATCACGCGCGCGAGGCCTTTCTCGCGAGCGATTTGCACATTTGACACTACTTGGGACCGCGCTTAGCCTCGCGCCATCTCGTATGGGTGGTGTTGTCAATTTTTGACATGGAGGATGATTCGATGAAGAAGCTGACGAGCATTTTGACGGTCCTGCCGTTTGCGGCATTGATTTTTTCGGTCGCCGCATGCGTCCGTATCTCCTCGAGTTCGATCGCAAATTCCGAAAAGGTGGTGCCGGGTAACAGTGTCTCCGCACAGGCCAGCGATATGGGCTTTCTGGAACTGGTCGCGCCGATGGGGTTGATCCAGACCGCGAACTCCAACCTGACGGCGCAATGCCCGACCGGCAAGTTTACCGACGCGACCACCGAGCTAAGCGTGCGTGATTTTGTCGGAATCGTGCAGATGTACGAGATCGATCTGACCGCGATCTGCCAGTAGCACCCGCGTCGCGCAGGTTTACCGCGGGCTCGTCCGTGCGCATCGATCCCGATGCGCCGCGAACGAGCCCGCTTCCGTTTCCTTCCGCGTTCGGGGCAAACCCGCCTCTCATGCTATCCTGAATTTTTTGTAACCACTGGCCGCCCCCCGCCGTCTTCTAATGCGGGACGGGGTGACACCCAATCAATAACTGCTCGGGGGTATAGGCCTACGCCCAGAGCGCAATTTTCAATCGAGGAGAGGGGTAATGCGTAAATCTGTATCGATAATGGTAGCCGGCGCGGTGGTTGCCGCGATGGCGGGATTTGGCGGAATCGCGATGGCCAAGCACTCGAGCCCCGGCGGAGAATTCAATCTCCAGGTCAGCGGCTTCGAGATGATCACCAACAGCTCGGTAGCCACGCACGTCGATCTCAAGGGCCGCGGCACGATTCTGTCCGATCCGACGGGTGCGCTAAGCGGCGGCGTGCTGACGATCTCGGCCGTGAATGGCGCGGTCCCGGAAGGCTCGCCGGTCAGCAGCGTATGCACCGGCACGGCGACCGGCCAAATCAGCAAGGGCTCGAGCGACGTTTACACCATGACGTTTGACTATGCTGACGGCGCGAACTCGGGCCAGTGCCTGTCGCAAAATCTGACCCTGACCTGCACCCGCGCAGTAAATCCCGCCGGATTGGCGCTTGACCTCGCGGCCGGCAGCTACGATTGCGTTGTCTCCGGCGTAAGCGGAGTGAGCGCGACCGACACCTCGATCGATGCGTCGTCGGTCGCAGTCCACTTCGGTTCGCACGCGGCGGTGAATTAACGCTCGATCGAAATCTTCATCTTCCTTAACACGCTTCGGTGGCGCCGCGGAATCCTCGTGATTCACGCGGCGCCACTTCGATCGCGCGCCTTGCCGCGCGCGCCGATGAGAGTGTAATGGATGCTGACATCATTCTTCATCCAGCAGGGCGGGTTAATCTACGATGGCGGAGCCGATCGGAAAGCTCGATCATATCGGGATCGCGGTTAAAAGCGTCGCCGAGGCGCGCAAGTTTTATGAAGGCGTGCTCGGCGCGAGATTCATGTACGAAGCCGAAAGCGAGAAGGCCGGCTACAAGCTCGCCGAGTTCGATCTGAACGGGCTCACGATCGAGCTGCTCGAGCCGCTTGGCGCCGATTCATTCCTGCACAAGTTTCTCGCCACTCGCGGCGAGGGGATGCATCATCTGACGTTCAACGTTCCCGACACGAAAGCCAAGGTCACCCAGCTCGTGGAGCAGGGCGTGCGTATCGTCGATCAAACCGAATGGTCGCCGTCGTCGTACGAGGCGTTCATCTCGCCGCGTTCCTCGCACGGAGTGCTGATCCAGCTCGGCAACGGATACCCGACACTGTCGAACGATCCGCACTGGTTCGACAAGAAGTAGCGGCGGCTAACCGATCAATCCCGGGTTCGCGCCGCCGTCGATAGTGATATTGGCGCCGTGTATAAACGCGGCGCGCGGCGACGCGAGGAAAACGATCAGGTCGGCAACCTCCTGCGCCTCGCCCGGACGCCCAAGCGGCGTCATCCGCGAATAGACTTCCTTGATATCGCGGCCGTGCGCCGCGCGCTCGGAAAACAGCCGCAGCCGCTCAGTCAGAATCGGCCCCGGATTGACTCCGACCACGCGCACGCGATGTTTCGCGCCCTCATCGGCGAGGGCCTTGGTGAAATGATTGAGCGCGGCGTTGGCCGCGCCGCCGACCATGTAGCCCGCGGTCGGACGCAGACCTCCCGTGCCGATCACATTGACGATCGCGCCGGAGCGATTCGCCGCCATCGCCGGCATAACCTCGCGCGCCATCCGCACGTACCCGAAGAACTTGAGCTCGAAGTCTGCGTGCCAATCGTCGTCGGAAATCTTTTGAAACTCTCCCGGACGCGCGCTGCCGGCATTGTTCACCAGGATGTCGATCCGGCCGAACTCGTCGATGCATCGCTTGACCACGCGGCGGATATCGTCGTGGATTGTGAGATCCGCGGCGACCGGCACGACGCGCGCACCTTCGGTCTGGCGTGCGAGCGCGACGGTCTCCTCGAGTGCCTCTTTGCCGCGCGCGCAGACCATCACGGCGGCGCCTTCCGCGGCCAGCGTCAGCGCGCTCGCGCGTCCTATTCCCTTGCTCCCACCGGTGACCAGAGCGATCTTTCCTGCCAGCTCCAGATTCATCGTCGTATGCCTCGATAATGCCGAGCGTCGCATCGCGGCTCGCCGACCGTCAAGCCGCGCGTGTCTCTACTGAGAGTGTCGATAAATGGCGATAAACTCTGCAGGCGGAGGCCGCCGCCCCCGGTGTCATCCTGAGCGGAGGCCGCTGCGGCCGGAGTCGAAGGATCCCGGGGCGTCCATGCACGGCATCGCGATTCCTCCTGAACGCTCCGGGCGCTTGCTGATCGCCGCGCCGCGCGCGAGGATCAGGTCGATGCGCACTTTTTCCGTGTACATCGTCGTCTCGCCAGCGAACAAGAACGGTGCGAAGGTGATGGACCGCCCCAAGGTCAGAGCAGGCGATCGTGATACTCCGCACGGTCGTCCCGGGATCCTTCGACTCCGGCCGCAACGGCCTCCGCTCAGGATGACACCAACAGAGCATCGGCGCTTATCGACAGCCTCGATGACACAGGGGGCGTGCGCAATGGCCCCCGCTCACAGGGCAGGCTCCGGCGAGCCTGTCCTGAGCGACGCCGAAGGTAATCCCATGCGAGGAGGCATTGCACGTGAACGTGCTCGAAGCCATGTCAACGTGCAGCGGACCTTCGTTCGATTCATGCGTGCGTTTTTTTTGCGGGCATCGCGACACGTGCTCGCAAGCGCATCCTTGCTCAAAATCTCTGTTGCGCCCGATGCGGCCGACGTCTCGCCGGCATACGCGCAGCGTCGTTTCCGCGCGCGAAGCGGCATTTTTCTTAACCCCTTCGCCTCCCTAACACTCGTTCGGGTTTTTGCCAGGTTTGTTCATGGCTGAACTGTTCAGCCTTATGCGCGCAACCGCT
>JBAPSR010000042.1:0-3490 GCA_049281755.1 Binataceae bacterium (SeqCode) | reverse complement strand
TGTGCGCGAAGTCTTTGACGGTGAAGCTTTCGCCGGCGACGCCCTTGCGCCAGATCTCGTCGTTGCACTGGTAGAAGTATGCGCGCGCGGCGCCCAGCAGGCCCTCGGCCTGGGCAAACTGGATTTGTGCGATTGGCCGTTCGCGCAATGTCGCCTGGGTCGCGACCGGTACTTTGGCTTGCGCGATTTCGTTCAGCGTGTCGATCGCGTGGCGCGCGGTACCGAGCACTACGACAGCCAGCTCGCCCGCTATTTGCTGATGCAATGGAATATGGGCGAAGGGGCCGCGTTGCCAGGTCGGCCGGGCATTTAGCCAATCGAAGGTGAATTGGTCGGGAACGAATACATTCTCGAACACGCAGTCGTTGCTGCCGGTCCCGCGCATCCCGGAGGTCGACCAGGTTTTTAGAATCGTTGCATGCTTGATGGGAAAGAAGCCTGCGCGCAGAACCGGGACGCCCTCGACGATTTGCGGCGCGCCATCGCGCAGCACCAGTGCCGCCGCCATCAGATAGGTCGCGTGCGCGCACCCGCTCGCGTTGGCGGCGGTCCCGCTAAAGCGCCATCCCCCTTCGACCGCAACCGCCCGGCTGGTCATCGGATTGAGCGAGCCGCAGGTGATGCCGCGCGGGTCGGTAAAGATCTCTTCGTACGCCGCGCGCGAAAGGAACTGGGCAAAGATCGGACCGCCGGCGCAGATTGCGAGGTTCCATCCGGCCGAGGCGTCGATGCGCGAAACTTCTTCGATCAGCCGCAGTACATCCGGAACCGTCAGGGCGCCGCCGCCGAGTTCACGCGGAAGGAAGACCCGAAACAATTCGGCCTGGTGGAAGGCGTCGGCGACCGCTTGCGGCATCTGGGCTTCGCGCTCGGCGCGATCGGCATGCTCGCGGATTACCGGCGCGAGCTGTTGGATCTTGTCGAAGTAGGGTTTGAGGCGTTCGCTTAATTCGTTCATCGGAGGGCACCGCTGCTGACGAGAAGGTGCACAACGACGCGGTGGTTTGTCAAACCAACCAAAGAGCAGAGCAGCACCCTCACCCGCGCGTCACGATGCTTGCGAAAAAAGCGCAAGCCTCGCGCCGCGCCGCCCTCTCCCGGAAGGAGAGGGTATAATCATAAATCGCGCGATCGGCGGCGTGCGGAGACGGGCGCCTCGCGACGAGCCCCTGCGAATTCGATTGGATCCGGTTGACGAGGCATCGCGATACACAAATTCCAGCAAAGGGCAGGGCGCGGCTGTGTGGCTGAGGTAGACAGGCGCGCGCGGTTATCGGCGTGCAGGGACGGGCGCGTCGCGACGCGCCCCTACGAAGATAGCTCCGATTTGTCGAGATTGCTCGGAAGCTGTCCGGTTCCGCGCGGCACGATGTGCGCGGATTTCGGGGCTGTGTCGGCGAAATTAGAGGATTGAATTCCCGGATTCGGCGAAAATAGTTTCATTCAGGGTTCTTTATCGGGGGGACATCATGCGCAGATTTTTTCTCGCTGCGGCGTTCGCCTTGGCCGCCGTCCAGCTCATCGTTGCCGGAACCGCGTTCGCGGCGTCATCGGGTTCAGCGCCTGACGCCACTATGCCATTCGTGATCTGTAACAATCAGCGATACGCGCTGTGCGCCGAGGCTAGCTGTTTCGTGTATGACTTCGTCGCCTATTGCAAGTGCGATGTCGAGCGCGGGGACAGTATCAGCCTGCAGCTCAGCTACTCGAGTCCGGCGGGCGAGCAAAATGTCTGCGACGTGATCCAACAAGGAAAGAAGAATGGCTACATGGTCAGCACCTTCAGCCTTCCAGTTAGCGTCGAGAAGGGCGGCAGCTCCGCGGTCTATACCTGTCCCGGATCGGACAACGCCGGCGCCGGGGTGAGCGCACCGGTCGCGTATGGGCAATGCGACGGCGCGATATGCTCGAACAGCAGCCGGGGCAAGAGATTTCCGGGCTTCGATGCGCGGCTGCGCCCAAACGAAGATATCTGCTCGTGCCCGGTCTCAACCGATGCAACAGCAGGCAGCTCGGACAGCGACGGATACCAGATCTTCGGGCCGTACAATCCGAACGCAGCCGCAGGGAGCCGATGCGACGCGAGCGCGTGCGCGGCGTGCAGCGTACCGAATCCGACCGCGAATGGAACCACGATTCCGGTGGGCGCTCCCAGCGGGTCGCCCGAATTCCTTGCGCTAAGCCTCGACGGACCGCCGCCGCCGGTTACCAATCAATGCCTGTGCACCTGTACGACGGGCGCGGATAGCAGCGTTAGCTGTACGGTGGGATCAGACCTCACACCTTAGGCCGTCGCGATCTCCTTTAAGCGCGACGATCGCGCGGATCACCGATGCGGTCATCTCCTCGGTCGAGGCTTTGCCTCCGAGGTCGCGGGTCAGCACGCGGCCAGAGCGCAGGACCGCGCCGGTGGCGGCGCGAATCTTCTTTGCGGCGGCAGGACGCGAGAGATAGTCCAGCAGCATCGCGCCCGAGAGAATCGCGGCGATAGGATTGGCTAAGCCTTGGCCCGCGATATCGGGCGCGGTGCCATGGACCGCCTCGAAGATCGCGCCTTTGTCGCCATAGTTCGCTCCCGGGACCAGGCCGAGTCCGCCGACCAATCCGGCGCACAGGTCGGAGACGATATCGCCGTAGAGATTTTCCAGCAGCAGGATATCGAATGCGCTCGGAGCGGTGACCAGGCGCATGCAGGCGGCGTCGACGATCTGCTCCTGGTAGCGGATTTCCGGATAGCCGCGGGCAACCGCGCGCGCGCATTTTAGGAACAGCCCATCGGAGAGCTTCATGATGTTGGCCTTGTGAATCGCGGTGACCGATTTGCGCCGGTTAGCGCGCGCGTACTCGAAGGCGAACTTCGCGATCCGTTTCGAGGCTCGCGCGGTGATCACCTTGATACTCTCGACCACGCCGGGGGCGACCTCATGCTCGATTCCCGAGTAGAGATCCTCAGTGTTCTCGCGCACCACGATCAGATCGACGTTGCGAAACGGCGTATGCACGCCCTTGAAGCTGAGCGTCGGACGCAGGTTGGCGTAGAGGTCGAAGGTCTTGCGCAGGAAGACGTTGATCGAGCGGTAGCCCACACCCACGCGGGTTTCCAGCGGACCCTTGAGCGCAACGCCGGTGCGCGTGAGCGATTTGATCAGCTGGTCCGGGACCGGATTGCCAAAACGCTTGAGCGCGCCGGCGCCGGCGGCCTGCCGATCCCAATCGATCTTTACGCCGACGGCCTTGATCACCTCGAGCGCGGCGGAAATAACTTCGGGGCCAACGCCGTCGCCGGGAATCAGGGTGACGGCGGGAATCCCGTCACGATGCGGCGCGGTCAGTCGATTATTCTTGCTCATCGAACTCCACTACCTGGTTTAGTCGTCAACGATCGCGAGAAAAATATCCGCGACGTTGGTGCCGCTGGGTCCGGTGCGGAACAGATCGCCGGACGCGGCCAGAAAATTGTACGCGTCATCGCGCGCCAGTGCTGTAACCG
>JBAPSR010000041.1:0-11134 GCA_049281755.1 Binataceae bacterium (SeqCode) | reverse complement strand
CGGCCCGTGCAGTTCGATGCGCGCAGGCAATCGGTTCGTCAGTCGCCAACCTCGGCATTGCCATCCGAGCTGGAATTCACACCGGCGAGGTGGAACTGGTCGGCACCGACGTTCGCGGCCTTGCGGTTCACGAAGCCGCGCGCGTAGCGAGTGCCGCGACGGCGGGAGAAGTCCTGGTTTCCGCGACGACCAAACTCCTGCTTGCTGGTTCGGCGCTCGTGTTCGAATCCGCAGGCATCCATCAGCTCAAGGGCCTCGGCGACGCCTGCGAGCTATTCAGGCTTACCGGATCGGGGTGAGTGCATAACCTCGACGACCCGCTACCGATTCGTTATGTATGCGCACTAGCTCGGGCGAAGTCATATGCGCAAACTTGTCGCGTTCAATCAGGTGACGCTCGACGGCTTCTCAGGCCCGGGCGGCGATTTTAGCTGGGCCAAAAACGACAACGACGCCGAGTTCGAGGCCTTCGTCGCCGGCAACGCCAAATTCGGCGGCGTGCTGGTTTTCGGCCGCGTCACCTACGAGCTGATGGCCAGCTACTGGCCGACTCCATTCGCGCTCGAAAATGAATCGCTCGCCCTAAGGTAAGCTTTGCAGCGACACCCTTTCGTCGATTATCCCGCTCGGCTATTAAAGGAGCCATATGCGAAAGCCGCGCTGCGCTGAAGATCTGATTGACCGGGTTCCGCCGGGTCAGACCCTGACGGAACATTTCCCGGTGCTGTCATATGGTGCAACGCCTCGCTTCAACCTGGCCACGTGGGATTTCCGCGTCATGGGGCTGGTCGAGAAGGAGCTGCGCTTTTCGTATGAAGAGTTCCGCGCGTTGCGGCAAACCAAACAGACCAGCGATTTTCATTGCGTCACCACGTGGTCGCGGCTCGACAATCTTTGGGAAGGCGTGAAGGTTCTGGACCTGATGACGCTCGTGAGCCTCAAGCCGCCGGCGCAGTTCGTGGTGGTTCATTGCGAGCAGGGCTATACCGCCAATCTGCCGCTGAATGAATTCCTCGACGATGACGTAATTCTGGCGCATCGCCATGACGGCAATGATCTTCCGCCCGACCACGGCTTTCCGCTGCGCCTCGTCGTGCCGAAGCTGTATGGATGGAAGAGCGCCAAGTGGGTGCGCGCGATCGAATTCTGCGAGTTCGACCAGCGCGGCTTCTGGGAAGTGCGCGGCTACCACAATCACGCCGATCCGTGGCGCGAGGAACGCTACTCATTCCAGGAAGAGCCTGAAGACTGATACCGACACCGGAATCGCGAGCGGCGGAATTACTATCAGGATGACGCCGGGCGAAAATCCTCTCGACCGTGCGCGCTCGATCGCGCGCCTGGGCGCGGAGGAATTCGATCTGGCGATTATCGGCGGCGGAATCAACGGCGCGGCGATCGCGCGCGACGCCGCGATGCGCGGGCTCAACGTCGCACTGGTCGATCGCGGTGATTTCGCGGGCGGCACTTCGTCGCGATCTTCGAAGCTGATCCACGGCGGCTTCCGCTATCTTCCGCAAGGCCAGTTGAAGCTGGTGTACGAGGCGCTGCGCGAGCGCGAGCGGCTGCGGCGCCATACTGCGCCGCATCTGGTCAAGCCGATCAGGTTTCTGTTTCCGATTTATCGCGGACGCGGGTTTGGACGCTTCACGATGTCGATGGGGCTGTGGCTCTACGACCTGTTAGCGCGGATGCCGCGGGCGCAGTGGCATAGCAACCTGAATGCCGCCAGCGTGCGCGAGATCGAACCTGCGCTCGCGCGCGCCAACCTGACCGGCGGGTCGCTGTATTACGATGCGTGGGCCGACGACGCGCGAATCACCTTTGAAAATATCCTCGACGCCGCGCTTCACGGCGCCGCGGTCGCCAATTACTCCAGCGTCGAGGGCTTTGCGCGCAACGCCGAGGCCCGGCTCGCCGCGATGTCGGTAAAGGACCTGGAGAGCGGCGCCGCGTTCGCGCTGCGCGCGCGAATTTTCGTCAACGCCGCCGGTCCGTGGGTCGATCATATCCGCCGCCTCGACGATCCTGCCGTGCCCAATTGCGTGCGCCTGACCAAGGGCGTGCATCTGATCTTCGCGCGCACAACGCTACCGGTCCATGATTCTCTGGTGCTCGCCGACGAGAGCGGACGAATTATTTTCGTGATGCCGCACGAGCATTACGTGTTGGTCGGCACCACCGACACCGACTACGGCGCCGATCCCGCGGCCGTCACTGCCGACAAAAGCGACGTCGCCTATCTTCTTGGCGTGCTCGCCGAAAGCCTGCCGGGAATAAAGCTCAGCGCCGAGGATGTCGCGTCGAGCTTCGCGGGATTGCGCGCATTGGTTGAAAACGGCGCCGACGCGAAAGCGCCGTCCTCAGTCCCGCGCGAAGAGGTGATCCTCGAGAGCGGGTCGGGATTGCTCACCGTCGCAGGCGGCAAGCTGACAACGCATCGCGAAATCGCGGAGAAACTCGTCGGCCGCGTGATGAAAGATCTCGGGCGCGCGCCCGGCGTCTGCCCGACCCGCGATACTCCGCTGCCCGGAGCACGGGCCGATATCGACGGCGGTCGCGCCGGGGTCGAGGCGCTCGCGACTCTGCCGCGAGTTGCGCGCGAGATTCTGGTCGCGCGCTACGGAACTCGCGCGGTAATTCCCGCGCAGATCGCCGCGACTCGCGCCGGCCTCGCCGCGCCGCTCGCGGTCGGATGTCCTGTTATCGGCGCGGAGGTGATTCACGCGGTGCGCAATGAGATGGTCTCGCACCTGGCCGACTTCATGGTCCGGCGCACCGCGATGGTCTGGCGCTATCCGCTCGAAGCCGACGCCGCCGCGCCCGCGGTTGCGCAACTGATGGGAGCGGAGCTGCGATGGAACGCCGCGCGCGAGGCCGACGAACTCGCGGCGTATCGCGACGACATGGCGCGCCGCCGCTCACCCGCGTAGCACGGGCTATTCGCCGGTCCAGTTGGGCTTGCGCTTTTGCGAGAACGCGAGCGGTCCTTCGATCGCGTCCTTTGACCTGAACAGCTTGGCCTGCAGGTCGTAGTGCTGCGCGATCGCGTCTTTAACCGGACGCCCCAGCCCGTCCATCGCGGCCGCTTTGGTCGCCTGCACCGAGAGCGGCGAGCATTCCATGATCTCCGCCGCCCACTTCTCGGCGGTCGGAATCAAGTCCTTCAGCGGCACGACCTCGTTGACGATGCCCCACTGGTGCGCTTCCTGCGCCGTGATGTGCCGCCCGGTCAGCATCATCCCCATCGCGATTTTAAGCGGGATATGACGGGGCAGCCGATGCACTCCGCCCGCCGCAGCCATCAGGCCGACGCGCGGCTCAGGCAGCCCGAAGCGCGCGTGCTCAGCCGCGATGATGATGTCGCATCCAAGCGCGATCTCGAAGCCGCCGCCGAGTGCGAAGCCGTTCACTGCTGCAATGATCGGTTTGTAAATATCGTAGCGCGCGGTAATTCCCGCGAATCCGCCCTTGCCGCGCAGCGCCGCCTCGATCTCTCCGCGATGCTCCGCGGTCCAGCGGAGATCGTTGCCGGCCGAGAAGGCCTTGTCACCCGCGCCGGTCACGATCGCGACCCACATCGCCTTGTCGGCGATAAAATCGTCCCACACCTGGTCCATCTCGATGTGGCAGGCCGGATGCAGCGCGTTCATCCGCTCGGGCCGGTTAAATGTGATGTGCGCGATATGGTCGCGCTTCTCGTATTTCACGAATTCGAGTTTCATATCCTCTGAAACCTTCCTTTGCTCAGATTCTTTAGTTCGCTCATCCGCGGTCTATGGTTTCATCGAGCAGTTCGAAGAAAGCGTCGATACTCTGCATCAACTGGCGGCGGATCTGCTCGCGGGTGCCCTCGATGTAGTGCATCGTGACCCGGCCGGTGGTGCCGTCCTCGAGCGTTACCTTGGCGTCCTCGACCGCGGCGACGTGGGCCTCGTCAAAAATTCGCATCCCGTACACCAGCGCGCCGCGACGCGAAGCGCCTTTGACCAGCCGAAGCTTCTGGGCCATCCGGGCCTCCCCTGCGTGGCTAACTCCACCAAGCTTCTATAGCATGGTTCGCGCGATTCGTTGACAAGACCGCGCCGGGCCAAACACAATTCGTCGATGGTGAAAATGTTTCGACTTGCTCCGCTCCTAATCATAGCCGCGCTGGCGGTAGCGCCAGTTTACGGATGCGGCCTGTTCTACCAGGCGGGCACACGCGTCAAAGCTTCTCGCATGACCGGAAATCTGACGGTCGGCGAATCGATGGTGGATGTCCACCAGAAGTACGGCGAGCCTGATATCCATCAGTTCCTGCCCAACGACACGGAAATCTGGAGTTACGCATACAAACCCAACTCCAACGACCTGACCGCCTCACTCCTGTACACCCAGGTGAAGGAAGGCGACCAGGGCACTTTCGTCGATTTGAAGTTTCAGGGGGGTAAACTCGTCTCATGGGCCGAGGCGCAGCATACGATGCCGCCCAAGGAGAATGGCGGGTTCTCGGCTGGATTGAACGCGCCAAAGATAGTGCCGCCTGCCGGTAATCACTACTAGGCTCGGGCGCGGGAGTTAGGCCGCCGCGGGAGCATGCTTGCAACGCCCTAGACGTATCGTGTCTAATTGTGTCCAAGAGGTGTTTCAGGCGTTGCGAGGTACTGTGGCATCAGCTTTGACCAATGATTCAATCCGCATCCACTTCGCCGGAGCACTTGCAACCCAATAATGGCTACTGCGCGTAAGAGTTTCGAGTCGATTCTGCTCGACCGCTCGTGGGTTTCGCCGCAGGATCTCGACAAGGCTCGTCAGCGGCGTAAGCCTGGCCAGGAGTTGGCTGACGTACTGGTTGAGATGGGCGCGCTCGAGCCGCAGCGGCTGGCCCGCGCGCTCGCGCAGGAATACCGCCTGCCCTTCCAGGCGCATATCGACGAACATTCGCTCGATAGCGCGCTGGTCAGCAAAGTCCCGATAAATTACGCGAAGAAAAACCGACTTCTAGCGATCGCCAGCGACGAGACAGGGGTCACGGTAGCGATTGTCGATCCCTCGAACTACGAGCCGCTCGACGATCTTCGCCTGTTGTTCGGCGTCGCGATCAATCCGGTCGTCGCCCCCGCCGAGGTTATCAACGAGGCGATCAATCGCGCGTACGACAACGCCAGCAATACGACCGCCGAAGAGTTGATGATCGATCTCGAGGAAGAGCGGCTCGATGTAGTCGCCAATGAACTCGCGCAAGAGCCGCGCGATCTGCTCGAGACCGACGACTCGGCGCCGATCATCAAATTGGTCAATGGAATTCTGTCGCAGGCGGTCAAGGACCGCGCCAGCGACATCCATATAGAAGTTTTCGAGCGCGAGATGGTGGTGCGGTTCCGCGTGGACGGAATGTTGTACGATGTGCTCGAACCGCCCAAGCGCTTTCAGCCGGCAATCACCTCGCGCGTGAAAGTCATGTCTGGTCTCAATATCGCTGAGAAGCGGCTGCCGCAGGATGGGCGTATCCGGCTCAGGATCGCGGGACGCGATATCGATATCCGTGTCTCGAGCATCCCGACTGCGTTCGGCGAGCGGCTGGTGCTGCGCTTGCTCGATCGCGCGCAGGCGGCGGTGGATATCAATCTCGATCGGCTGGGTTTTTCCGGCGACAACCTGCGCAAGATCGATCGGCTGATTCGCCAGAGCCACGGCATCATCCTGGCCACTGGTCCGACCGGTTCAGGAAAATCGACCACGCTGTACGCGTGCCTGAGCCGGATCAATTCGCCCGAGAAAAATATCATCACGATCGAGGATCCGATCGAATATCAGCTTCGCGGCGTCGGCCAGATGCAGGTGAATCCGAAAATCGACCTGACCTTCGCCGGCGGACTGCGATCGATCCTGCGCCAGGATCCCGACGTGATCATGGTCGGCGAAATCCGCGACGGCGAGACCGCCGAAATCGCGATCCAATCCGCGCTGACCGGCCATCTGGTGTTCTCGACTCTGCATACCAACGATTCGTTCGGCGCGGTCACGCGGCTGCTCGATTTCGGAATCGAGCCGTTTCTGGTTTCGTCCTCTATCCTGGCCGTGCTGGCGCAGCGCCTAGTGCGCAAGCTGTGCGTCGAATGCCGCGAAGCATACACCCCGACTGCGGCAGAGCTGGCGCGCCTGGGGCTGACGCCGGCCGACATCCCGCACGCGGTCTATCGCGCGAAAGGATGCCGCTTGTGCCGCAACACCGGCTACAAGGGCCGGCTTGCGATCCAGGAACTGATGTTGATGGACGACGAGATTCGCGCGCTCGTGATGCAGAATAGCGACGGCGCCACTCTACGCCGGCACTGCACCAGCAAGGGCATGAAACTCCTGCGCGAAGACGGCGCCGACCGGATACTCGCCGGAGAAACGTCGATCGAGGAACTGCTGCTACGGACCCAGGAAGACATCGCCTGAGCGCGATGTCTGCCAGAAGCGATGGCGGTCTTTGCTTACCGTGGCCTTTCAGCCGAAGGCCGTAACGTATCGGGAGTTATCGACGCGGACAGTCCGCGCGACGCTCGCGAAAGGCTGCGCGAGCGGGGAATCTTTCCGACCGAACTTTCCCCCGAAGCCGGCGCCGAGATAAAGCCCGAGCGCAGCCTGTCGCCGTTTGCCCGGCGCGGGATGAAAGCTTCGGAGCTGGGCCTGCTGACCCGCCAGCTCGGCGCGCTGCTCGGCGCGGGCGTGCAACTGGTGGACGCGCTGGGCGCTCTTTCGAGCCAATCTTCGCGCTCGAGTATCAAGCGGATGCTCTCGCAGGTGCGCGAGCGCGTGCGCGAGGGCAGCTCGCTCGCCGACGCGATGGCGATGCATCCGAAAGTCTTCTCCGAACTCTATGTCGGAATGGTTCGCGCAGGAGAACAGGCCGCCGCGCTCGAATCGGTCCTGGACCGGCTGGCCGAATACAGCGAGCGGCAGTCCGAGTTCGTCGCGAAAGTGCGCGGGGCGCTGACCTATCCGGTGATCATGATCTGCGTCGGCACCGCGATCATGGGCTTTCTGGTTACTTACGTGGTTCCGCAGGTGGCAACCATCTTCCAGCAACAGCACGCGGCGCTGCCGTTCGCGACCCAGGTGTTGATCGGCCTGTCCGATATACTCACCGGCTACTGGCTCGAATTGCTGCTGCTGCTGGTCGCGGTAATCGCGGCGGTCACGTTCGGCCTGACCACGCCACGCGGGCGCAGGATTTATGACACCGCGGTGCTGCGCGCGCCGTACCTGGGTCCGACGATGATCCGGATTATCTGCGCGCGCTTTGCGCGCACGCTTTCGACCCTGCTCGCCTCGGGCGTGCAACTGTTGCCCGCGATGGACGCGGTAAAGGGCGTCGTCACCAACGGCCTGTTGCGCGACGCGATCGAGAAAAGCCGCGAAGAAATTCGCGAAGGCCATGGGATGGGCCATACCCTCGCCCAGAGCGGGCTTTTCCCGCCTTTGCTGATCGAGATGATTCGGGTCGGCGAGCGCTCGGGAGAACTCGAAAGCATGCTCGAACGCGTGGCCGACAACTACGAACGCGAAGTCTCACACTCGCTTAGCCAGATGACCACGATTCTCGAGCCCGTGATGACGCTAGCGATGGCGGCTGTTATCGTGTTCATGATGCTCGCGGTGTTAATGCCGATATTCCAGCTCAACCAGATAATGCAGTAACTGGAGGGCCACGAGGTTTTTAGTGATGCGAACACGACTGCGCAATCAAGATGGCTTCACCCTGATCGAGATCATGGTGGTCATCATGATTATCGGCCTGCTCGCGCTGATGGTCGTGCCGCGGCTGCGCGGCGTGGCCGATCGTGCGAAGACCACCAAGGCCCAGGCCGATATCCAGGAGCTGAAGCAGGCTCTGGACCGCTACTATCTGGACAACGGCTCCTATCCGACGACCGACCAGGGTTTGAACGCGCTGGTTACTCCGCCGTCCACCGGGCGCCCGGTGAACAACTACGAGCAGGGCGGATATATCGAGAAGCTTCCGAACGATCCGTGGGGCAATCAGTACTTCTACCAAAGCGATGGCAACAGCTACGCGCTCAAATCCTTCGGACCCGACGGAGTCCAGAGCGCCGACGATATAGACGGCAGTTCGTCCTGAGCAACCTATGAGGCGCGCGCCCCACTCGCGCATCGGGCTTGGAACTTCGCGCCGCTCTATCGCGGGCCGGCTGGTTGCGGCCGAGCGCGGATTCACGCTGCTCGAACTCGCGATCGTCATTTTTATCATGGCGTTGATGTTCACGCTCGCGATTCCGTACATGGGCGGCTACCGGCAGGCTGCTCTAAAGAGCCAGTCGCGCCGTTTGGCCGGGCGCGCGTCATATCTGTACGACGAGGCGGCGACGCAGAAGGTGGTGCTGCGCCTGATCTTCGACATGGATCATCAGCGCTACCTCGTCGCGCGGCTGGATCCTTATTCGCCTAATCCTCAATTCGTCCCAGACCATTCGATGGCCGGGAATATGGTCGCGATGCCGCCGTCAGTCGAGATTCGTGACGTCACTGTTGCCGATCAAGGCACCTTCGACAAAGGCACCGTGGCCTGCCAGTTCTATCCCGAGGGTTACGTCGACGCGACCCTGGTGCATCTGGCGGACCTTTCGGGCCATGTGATGACGCTCGCGTTCAACCCGCTCACCGGACAGGTCGCGATCGTCGCGGGCGACCAGACCTTTGCGCAAGTGATGCAGCAGCAATGAGCCGTGAACCGAACCCTCGGATGCCGGCAGGCTTCACGTTGCTCGAAGTGATGCTCGCGATGGCGGTCTTGGGAATCGCGCTTCTGGCGCTGCTCGCGCTGCATCATCAGAGCCTCCAGAGCGTTATTCATGGGCAAGATATCTCGCGAGCGGCCCAACTGGCCCAGGCGGTAATGTCGGTAGCGGAAATGGAGCGATTTCCGGACGCAGGCATCACCAAGGGTAATTTTGAGACCCTGTTTCCGAAGGAATATCCGAATTTTAGCTGGGAACAGATCGTCAGTATGTCGGGATTCTTTCCCGATGTGTGCAAGGTTCAGGTGATCGTGTTTTACGGACCCAATCATTCGAAAAGGTTTGAGCTGACCGAGTTCCTGCATAACCCGATTCCAATCGAGCCGCAAAACGGCAATTCGTCCGACCAGGACGAGCCATGATCTTATCGCCCACAAACCAACCCAGCCGCCACCAGCGCCGCATGGCGCGCGGATTCACGCTGATCGAGATGATGCTCGCCGTCGCGATTCTGGCGATAATCATGGCGATGATGGCGAGTTCGTTTCACGCGGTCGCCACCAGTAAATTGCACGCCGAAGGGCGCATGTGGGCCGACCGCGCCGGCCGCTCGATTATCTGGGAGCTGACCAGCGAGATCCGCGGCGCGGTGCAGACGCCCGCCACGCCCAGCCACGTGATGCTGCATGGCAACGCGCAATTCCTGGGCGGAGTCGCGGCCAACTCGATCTCGGTCTCCACCCTCGATGCCGCCCATCGCCGCGCGCTGGCCGGCTTCAGTCCCGAGGATATCGTCACCTACTCGCTGGTTCAGAACCCTTCTCATCGCGGATGGCTGGTCCTTGAGCGATCGCAGCAGAGCGGTCTCGCATACGGCGGGGTCCGGACGGCGCCGATAATCCTTGCGGACAACGTGTTGTCGCTCAGGATGCGCTACTTCGATGGCAACCAATGGGGTGACACCTGGAACTCGGACATTCTTTCACCCGGCAGCCAAATTCCGATCGCGATCTCGATCAATCTCGACCTGGCCGCACCCAACGGACGCGACCTGCGCTTCTCGACCCAGGTGATGCTGCCGATGTCGATCGCCGTATGGTGAAGCATCTCAAAAAAAGCGAGCGCGGTATCGCGCTGCTGGTCGTGCTGATGGGCATTGCCCTGATGACGCTTATCATCGTCGATTTCAGCACCGCCGCTGCTCTCAACTATCTGTCGGCGGCCAATCAGACCAATGAGTTGCGCGCCTACTACCTGGCGCGCTCAGCCGTCTCGGTAGGTCTGGGGCTGCTGGCCGAAGATTCGCGCACCGATGCGACCAGCCAGACTCCATTTGACGCGTTGACCGACGTGTGGGCGGTCCCGTTTCCGCCGATGGACGTGGATGGGGGCAAAGTCTCGCTGTCGATCATCGATGAGGCGCGCAAGGTTGACTTGAACCAGCTCATCAATCCGCAGAACGGGCAATTGAATCAGCCGTTGGTGGAGCAACTGATCCGCCTGTTCACGATTCTGGGAGTCTCGCCCCAAATCATTCCCGCCATCGCAGACTGGATCAATCCCGCTAACATCGAGTCGCCCGGCGGCGCTGGAATGGACTTCTACATGCGCTTAATTCCGCCCTATTCGCCGCGTAATAACCCGATGCCGACGATAGGCGATCTACGCCTGATAAAGGGTGTCGATGAGGCGACGTTCAACACGCTGCTTCCGTTTGTGACCGTGTATCCGGAGCCTGTTGTGAACGCCAATACCGCGCCGCCAGAGGTGCTGGCCTCGCTGCTTCCGCAACTGATGGACGATCCCAAAATGGTCAAGGAGATCGTCGCGGCGCGAATGCTGACGCCCTTCACCAACACGACCGATATCGGAAATTTGCCCGACCTGGGCGCCATCTCGCAGCAACTCATGCAACTTGTAACCACCAAGAGCACGTTCTTTACCATCAGCGCGATGGGTACTTTCGCTGGCTCGCGAAAACTGGTGTACTCGACGTTCCGTCGGCAGGGCAACGGGACCGCAACGCTTATGTCCTGGCAGGAAGATTAGCGGCGGGTTCACATGCCACAGCGTATAATCGCCCTCGAGATCGCCGGGGAACGGGTGCGCGCCGCATCCGCCAATCGCACCTGGAATACGTTCGAATTCGTCGGCGTCTTCGAGGCCCATCAGCAGCCTGGCGAGGCCGATCTCGCGCCTGCGCTGTTGCGGCTCATAGAAAAATCCGGCCGCCCCGACATCTTGATCTCCGCGCTTCCGTCTGAGGCGGTGACCAAAAGAATTCTCGAGCTGCCATTTGGCGACTCGCGCCGTCTGCATCAGGTGGTTCCCTTCGCACTCGAAGAGCATCTGCCGTTCCCGGTCGATGGAGCCGTGGTTGCCTTCACGCGCCTGGGCACCGACGG
>JBAPSR010000040.1:0-2625 GCA_049281755.1 Binataceae bacterium (SeqCode) | reverse complement strand
CGTCCGGACCGGCGCGCCGTCGCTCGGCGCGCATAATGACGAGATTCTGGAGACGCTAGGTATCGACGCGGCCGCGCGCCAGCGGCTTAAAGCCGACGGCGTCATCTGATCACAGCCGCTCGGCGCGCTTAGCGGCCCCAGCCGCCCCCGCCCGGCGTTTCGATTCTCACGCGGTCGCCCGCGCTGAGGGACGCGTTGGTCTTGCCGGGCAGCTTTTTCCGGCGTCCCGCGCGCACTAAAAAATTGGCGCCCTTTGCACCGTCACCGCCTCCCGCGAGTCCGTAAGGCGCAATCGTCCGGCGCTCGGTCAAAAGACTGACGCTCGAATCGACCAGGCATTCGAGCTCGCGCACCAATCCGTCGCCGCCGCGCGCGCGCCCGCGTCCTCCGGATCCGCGTCGAATCCGGTATTCGGTTATCCGCATCGGGTAGTACGCTTCGAGCGCCTCGATCGGCGTGTTCAGCGTGTTGGTCATGTGAGTATGAATTCCCGACGCTCCGGGAATTCCGGGCGCGGCGCCGGCGCCGCCCGCAATCGTTTCGTAATAGGAAAAATGGCGTGCGCGGAAACGATCGAAACCGCCGACCGTGAGATTGGACATCGAGCCCGAACTGGCCGCCGGAATCCGATCCGGTGCGGCCTTCGCCAGCGCGCGCAGCAGCACGTCGACGATTCGCTGCGAGGTTTCGACGTTGCCGCCCGCGACCGCGGCCGGCGCGAGCGCGTTCACGATCGAGCCGGGTGGCGCGATCAGCTCGATCGGCCGCATCAGGCCTTCGTTGGCCGGCACCGCCTCGGTCGCGAGGCATTTCATCACGTAGAAGGTCGCTGAAAGTGTGATCGCGTAATTGGCATTGACCGATCCGCGCACCTGCGCCGCGGAGCCGGTGAAATCGACAACCGCGCGTCCGCCGCCAATTCGGATTGCAACCTCGATCGGGATGCGCGTTGCGCCGACTCCGTCGTCGTCCAGAAAATCGCGCGCGCGATAGGTCCCGCGCGGCAACTCACGCAGTGCCGCGGCCATCAGCCGCTCTGAGTAATCCTTGAGCGCGCTCATTGAAGAGGCGACTCTCCCGCGGCCTGTCGTTCTCACCAAGGCGCGCAAACGATCCGCGCCGACGCTCAGCGCGGCAAGCTGCGCGCGCAAGTCGCCCTCGCGTTCCTCGCTCACGCGAGTGTTCGCCAGGAACAGCGCCAGCACGTCGCGCGAGATCACGCCCGCTTCGACAATCTTCACCGGCGGCAGCCGGAAACCCTCCTGGTAAATCTCGGTCGAGAGCGCCATTGATCCCGGCGCCATCCCGCCTATATCCGCGTGATGCGCCCGGTTAGCCGCGTATGCGAATGGGTGGCGTTCGCGGCCGAGAAAAATCGGCGTGACGACAGTTAGGTCCGGCAGATGCGTCCCGCCGGCGAAGGGATCGTTCAGCGCGGCCACGTCGCCCGGGCGCAGGTCGAGCCGCGCGACCGCGGCCCGCACCGAGAGCGGGGTCGAGCCGAGATGCACGGGTATATGTGCCGCCTGCGCGACCAGCTCCGCACGCGAGTCGAAGATCGCGCACGAGTAATCGCGCCGCTCCTTGATATTGGGTGAAAACGCGGTCTGGCCGAGCACCACGCCCATCTCATCGGCGATCGCGGAAAGACGGCTGTTCATCACGGCCAGTGCTACCGCGTCACGCTTCATCGACCTGCCTCCAAATGGAGATTGCCGTAGTCGTCGGTGCGCATCGTGAATTCCGGGCCGATGTATGCGGTCGAACTCAGCTCGACGACAATTGCCGGCCCGCGAATGCGCGCACCCGCGCCCAGAGCGTCGCGCGAATAGATCGGAACCTTTCGCGCGCGCTCGCCGACCAGCACCTGCCCATGCGAGATCGGCGACGGCGCTGCGCGCTGCGGCGCAATTCGGGCAATCGGAACGGCGGTTGCGCCCGCATGGGCGCGCAGCCGGATATTCACGACCTCGACTGAAGCGCCCGGGGTCGAATGTCCGAAGGCGCGTCGATGCGCGCCGTGGAATGCGTCGATAAAATTGCGGGTCAGCGGAACTTCGAGCTCGTACGATTGTCCCAGGTAGCGCAGCTCGAGATGAATCTCGGTTGCGATAGCTGATGGCGCGGCCCCCTCGGCGCGAAGTTCGGCGCGCGCTCGCCGCCGCATCGCCCAGGCGCGCGCGACAATCGCCTGATACGACGGATTTGATACGCGCACCGTCAACGAATATTCACGGCCCAGCGGAGCGCCCACGGCGCCCCACGCGCACAGCAGGCCAGGGTTTCGCGGCATCACGATTCGCCGGATTCCCAGGTCGAGCGCGAGCTCCGCGGCATGCATCGGACCCGCGCCGCCAAAAGCGAGCAGCGCGAAATCGCGCGGGTCATAACCGCGTTCGACGGTGATAACGCGGATTGCGCGTTCCATGTTCGCGTTGACCACCCGAATCACGCCACGCGCGGCTTTGAGCTGCGTCGTCTTCATTGCCTGAGCAATTGACCCTAGGAAGCGCGCCGCACGGTCTGGGTACAGGCGCATCGCGCCGCCCAGGAAATTTGCCGCGACCAGCCGCCCCGCGACCAGATCGGCGTCGGTCACCGTCGGCGCGGCGCCGCGTCCGTAGC
>JBAPSR010000039.1:0-8786 GCA_049281755.1 Binataceae bacterium (SeqCode) | reverse complement strand
CAATCGGAGTCAACAAGCTCGCCTACGGTGAAGGTTGATACTGCTTGAGCAAGGCCGGTGCCGGTACCGGCATACGGCACGTACTCAAGGACCGAGCCGGCGCCGGGCGGATCAAACGCGCCAGTATCGTTATCAAACGGTGCGCCCGTGAGCTGCGTCACGTAAAAATCGCCCCCCGTGCCAGGCCCCTCTTCTATTTCGCTCGTGCCGGCGGGAATAAAGGCGATGCCCTCAGGAATCGCCATCGGATTGCCCTCAAAGAAGATGCAGGCACCCGTCGTATCAGTCTCAACGCAAGTGAGGAACGTAATCATCATTGCGATCGGCGGCGTGTTGCCGGTCGCTCCCGGAGCCCATGCCTCGACTATGTCAGGAGCCCCGGCGCTTGCGACGCTCAGATCGCTCGCGACAAAGATAGCGTCACTGATGGGTTGAGGCTCGTTAACAACGTTCAACGGATTGATGTCGACGGCTACGCCAGACAGGCTGAAAGACGTCGGCAGGGGAGTGCCG
This sequence comes from Binataceae bacterium (SeqCode), assembly GCA_049281755.1. Classification (GTDB taxonomy): domain Bacteria; phylum Desulfobacterota; class Binatia; order Binatales; family Binataceae; genus JBARDN01. The sequence goes on along the minus strand of JBAPSR010000039.1, from coordinate 8,273 downwards.
GCAAACGATCCGGTTCCACCCGCGAGTAAAGCTAGCGGACGCGCATTCTTGCCTTGACTCGCGCCCTCGGCATAGGTCGCGACCGTGCCGTTGAGCAGCGCGCCATTGTTGGTGACGATTATCGAGCTTGACAGCCCGGATCCGAGCGGCTGGTTAGACTTTTTCTTGCCTTGCGCATAACTCGTCGTGGTCGTACCAACGACAGCCAGCGAGGCGATGACCGCCACTGTCAACACGGTTGCGAGCGCGCGTTTGACGCCCACCGTCATCGGCCCGGCTCTGTGCGCCAATGAAAACCCATCGCGTTCCTGAGTCATCGTATGCATCCTTCCCTGAGTCATTGTGTGTAACCCCCGCCGAGTCATTCGGTTTCGCACCTGCTGACCCAACCTAACTTCCTCCGAGTCGCCGTCAAGAACCCCTCTCAATCCGGCTTCGCAAGAAGCGCTTCCCGCGAAAATCAAGGAAGCTCTCCCTGGACGCGCGTATCGGTGGCTTTACGTACACTGATCGAAGATCAAATTCAAGTGCATCGCAATTGTTTCTTAATCCGGGTCAAATCCCCTGTGCCCGCCGCAACGCTTCGCCCCAAATCTCCGCGCAAACTTATCCGCCTTGTTCGCGTCTGTCAATTTAAGCCAGCGGCCAGAGCGGTCACTCATGCCTGGAGGACGGCGATGGATGTGCCATCAACCGCCGCGCCGCGACGGCCACGCGCGGGCATGACAACCGTGTGGAGCGCTCGCGGCAGCAACATTAGGGGAATGAGTGGCGGCCTATACGAAGCCCCTTCGACTCACCACAACGGCCCGCAATCGGACGCTCAGGCAGCGAGCGATCGTGTGTGGCCAGCCCCGCGCAGACGTGCGCGCGGCGCGGTTTCGTGACCCCGCTATTTCCGGAACTTGAATTTTCAATGTGCACCGTCTTGACAAGGGGCGAAGCCAAGTGGTAGCTAACGCCCGTTCGTAGTTGTCTAACGGCGACGAGGGATAGTGTCGATTCCGCGTGCCGTTTGATCATAGGGGTTTGCAGAGTTTGACCAATCACAGCGGTCCAACTGGCTTGGGGGTGTATATGAACGGGAATCTTAAGACGGGTCGAGGAGTGCGGTGGCGCAGTCTGATTGTCGCCGCCGTGGCCACGGTTGCGACCTTGTGGTCGACGGCCGCAATGGCAACCATCACCCAGGGCGACTTTTCGGTATTCGGGTTTTTCGAGACCCGAGAGGAAGGGCGCTGGGGTGAAGGCTCGAGTAACAACAACGGAACACCGACCACGGTGACGCATCCGACGCCCACGACCACGCTTGCGGTGCCGGGCACGGCAGCGACGGAAAATGGCGGCAGCTTCGACTTCAACCATTGGGATCTGGATGAGGTGCGCCAACTCGGCGATATCCGTCCCGATTACCATTTCGTCAAGAACTACAAGTTCCTGGGGCGCTTCGACACGCTGTTTTTGAAGGATGCGGATTTCTTCGCGTTCTATCGGCCGTGGTACGACGCGTTCGGCTCGATCAAGAACACCGGCCGCGCCGAGCCCAATCGCGATTGGGCGCCGTACTCGCAGCAAAACCTGCAGCAGCAGTATTTCCGCGACGATCTGCACGAATATTATGCGCAGTTGAACTTCACGGATAATTTCTCGGCTCGCGTCGGCAAGCAGGAAGTCATCTGGTCGGAAGCCGACGCGCTGTCGGGCACGGAAATCACCAACTCGATCGACTCAACTTACCACGGCTTCTACGGCGCGGAGGCTGCGGAAGATCAGCGCAAGAACTTGCGCATGATCAAGTTGAACTACATCCTGCCCGATTTTGAGAAGACCGCGAACAACGAAGTCGAAGCGTTCGTCATCCCGGGCGACTACCAGGGTAACAGCTCGATCGTTAACACGGCGGATGCCCGTAACCCGTGGGTTGTTCCCGCCGCCTCCGGCAAAACGCAGTTCAATCAGAACGGACAGGCGGTTCGTTCTCAGACCTATCTCGACGGCGAAGCCCAGCCGATGCTCTTCTCGGGCGGCTTGTTCTTTGACGAGGTGGTGCAGACTCACGGCAGGTACCCGACCAACTCATTGCAGAACAGCGAATTCGGCATCCGTCTGTCGAGCTTGCTGCCAATCGGCAACGGCTTGCAGGCAAGCTTCATCTACCTTTACGAGGCGCGCGATAACGCCGAGGGCGTGTGCTCCCAGTGCACGGCAGCGATGGCTAACGCGATGCCAGGGGCCAAGGGTTACACCTACGCCGGGTTGGGAGTTTTCACCAACGTCGGGCACTATGCGTACGGAGCACCGCGGCCAGGCGTTCCGAAGGCCGGAACGATCAAGGTTCTGCTCTCCGAAGATTTCCGGCGCGACAATTTCTTCGGACTCACCGGCACTTACTACGATAAGGATCTGACCGACATCGTTTACCGCTACGATACGCTGTATGCTCCGAACACTGGGGTCAATACAACTAACACCACTGGCGCTCCGTACACCGGCGGTCCGGGAAGCGGCGCGGTCTTGACGGAAAACGCACGCTTCATCATCGCGGGCGACCGTCCGACGTACATACCGTGGATCTCGAAGCAGCACACGTTCCTGACGTTCCAGTACGTCAATACGTGGTACCCGGATCTTCCGCCTAACGCGGTTCCGAACGTCGGCAACTCGTTCGGCAAGGTGCGCGGGGACAACAACTTCTTCTTCCTCGCTGCGACCAACTGGCTGATGAACGGACAGCTCACGGCGACCAACGTGTTCGAATGGGATATCGACGATGAAGCTGGCGCGGTCACCTCGACCAACGTGTACCGCTATTCGCGCAACATTCTGTTCGGCGTGAATACCGCGTGGTTCCAGGGCCGCTCGGGCCGCTGGACGGACCCGTTCCTGCTCAGCCGTTCACAGCGCGAAAATCTGCTCGAGTTCACGATGTCATACGAAATCTAATTCCTGAACGTGGACGCAAAGGGCGGCTGTGGCGTAAGCCACAGCCGCCTTTGTTTTTCCGGGCTGCGGCAGCCGCGAAGGATCAATCGGCCACGAAGACACCGGGAAATGCGCGACGGTGTTCCGGGACGAAAGCGCCGCCGCTGCTTAATGCCTTTGTGTCTTCCTGGCCGATTGGCTGAGTCTTTGTTTCCGTGACAGGAGTGGGCGCGCGCGATAACATGACATTAGCGATCGCGTGGGGGAACGTAATTGTCGGATGCGGCCAACTGGTACCTGATTCGCACCAAAACCGGGAAAGAACGCTGGGTCCGCGATCAGTTGCGGCCCACGGTGGGAGAAGTGTTTCTGCCGATGCTGCGTGCAAAGGTGCCGCGCTGGGGCCGGATGACGATGAGCGTCGGTCCGCTGTTTCCGTGCTACGTGTTTGCGCGCTTCGAGATCGAGGCGTGCTATTTCGACGTGAAGTATATGGCCGGGGTTCGCGGTATCGTTTCCGCCGGGGCGGACCCACTGGCAGTGCCGGAAGCGATCGTCGCGGAGATTCGCCGCCGCGGCGGAATTGACGATGTCGTCGAGATTTCCGAACCCCGGCTGGACAGCGGCCAGCGCGTGACGGTCGTCGAAGGACCGTTTCGCGGATTCGAGGCGGTTTTCGATCGCTACCTTTCCGGCGCTGAACGGGTCGCGATTCTCTTGAGCGCGCTCGAGTCGGGCGGCCTGCGCGTGGTGTTGCCGGCTTCCGCCGTTGCTAAATCAACCTGAGCCGCGGACCTGCGCGGCCCAGTCGCGCGAGCGCGGTCAGTATCCGATGAACCAGCTTGCAGCATCGCGATTGCGCGCTCGAACCCTGCTGATAGCGCTCGCGATAATCATCGCGGCGATGGCGGAAACGCTCGGCGGATGCGCTGGCTCGAACTCGCCCTACGACCTGTCGACCTGGCTCGATCTCGGCAAGCCGAATCTGACTTCATTTCTGGGTGTGGAATTCGGATCGTCACTCGACCGCGTGCGCGAGGAGCTTCCCGACGGCGACTTCGAGACCAGCCCATACGGCGCCAGCGCGTGGCGGGTCGGCAGCCTCGAGTCGGGCGGAGTGCGCTATAGCACCGTGGTCTTCGAGTTCACCGACAATACGGGGATGCAGATGGCGATCGCCGAGTTCGCGCCCGGAGACGGCGCCGCGGTGCTGGGTCAGCTGAAACATGCCTTGGGCGAGCCTGCGGCCTTGCGCTCTAGTGCGGGCGGATCGACCGCGCCGGGAGTCCAAGCGGGTGCCGACGACATGGTCGCGAGCTGGGACCTGCCGCATAACGAGAAAGTGACTTTTAATGGTCCTAATCAGCAAGTGGAGATGCTGGGGCCGGCCGGATCGCCGCTGCGGCATGATCTGGTGATGCGGCGGGAAGAGAACCAGGGAACTGAATGACGCGTTGGCGCAGCGTCCGGAAGCTTTGAAATCGGCGCCTTGAAGTCGCATAAGATAGCGTATTAAATCCAGCCATACAGACTAGGAAAAGCAGGATTCCTCGGGCAGCATAGTGTTGCTCAAGCGTCGATGTCCGAGGAGACTTGAGCAGCGGAATTCCGCATGCTCGGACATAGCACTGCCCGTCGTAGCCATTTAGGAAATAGATGGGATGGCGGACGCTTGCTGGCTTTGTTAAGTGACCAAAAAATCGCGGTTACCAGGTGGATTGGCTTTAATTGTCTATCATTATTTCTTTTTGCGAATTTTCAGCTATGATAGTCCATTCGCGTTTCCGGACGCGCGCGCAGGTCGGTGGATGTTGCGCTCCTCGCGTGGGATCTCAATGATGCGGATGGTCCGCAAATATAATCCTTCACAATTTCGTTCGGCGATCACGTCGATTCTCGTAATCGCGACGCTGCTCTTCTGGACCCCGCGCATCCTTCACGCCGCTGGACTTGACGGTGGCTCAACTCTATCCGGTTCATCGCAGACAGAATCCGGATCCAGTCCTGCTTACGGACAGACGTCTCCCGAAGACGGCAATGGCGGTGGCTCAGGTTACGCAGGATGCTTCAAGCTCGACGACCCGAACGCCGATGCCAAAGCGGCGGCCGGAATGTCGCCGTGCGCTCCTGCACCAGGCGCCAGCGCGGAAACGCTGGATTCCGGTTCCGCGCCCTCCGGCAGTGCGTCGCCGTCAGGATTGCCAGGGTTTGGCAACTCTGTAAACAAACAGTCAGTTGGCGCGATGATGCAGAAGCTCGGCATCTCGTCCGATGAAGTAGGCGAGCTACGGAGCCGGATGTCGAGCGGCGGACTCAGTTCCGACGATATCCAGGAGCTGTGCCTTCATTTTGCCTCCAAGCAGCTCGGTCCGGCCGACGTTCAGGGAATCCTGACCGGCATGGGTCTGGACTTCACTCAGGCACAGATCGAACAGCTCAAGAGCTGCACCCAGCTTGCACTGCCGCAACCGGGACCATCGTCTCCAGGCGCATCCGGGGGCCAAACCCCTGCGGAAGTATCATCGATCGAGCGCACCTTTCGCGGACTTGATTCCGGCGCCACGCCGCAGGCGCCAAATACAAACGACCTGACCCAATTCGGCTACTCGTTATTCTCGGCGCAGATGGCGAGCGCCAGCGGTTCCGATATCCCCATCGGCAATAACTACATGATGGGGCCTGGCGACGAGATGCGGGTGCTGATCTGGGGCCGGATCAACAACACCCTGACGCTGACCGTCGGCCGCGACGGATCGATCCTGATTCCGCAGATCGGTCCGCTGCAAGTCGCTGGCTTAAGCTTCGATCAGGCCAAAAAACTCATCGAAGATCGCGCCGGTCAGATCACCGGGGTGAAGGTCGATGTAACGATGGGGCGGCTGCGCTCGATCCAGGTGTTCGTGGTCGGCGAAGTTGCCAAACCCGGCGCATATTCGGTGAGCGCCCTGTCGCACGTGGCCAACGCGCTCGAGGCGGCCGGAGGAATCACCAAGATCGGCAGCTTGCGCAGAATCGAGTTGCGCCACGGCAACCAGGCCTCGAGTATCATCGATCTCTACGGTCTGCTGCTCGACGGGCGGATCCCGGGTGACGATCAGTTGCAGCCGGGCGATGTGGTCTTCGTGCCCGTGATCGGCCCGGTCGCCGGGGTCGCCGGCGATGTGAAGCGTCCTGCTATCTATGAGCTAGCGGGGCAGTCCGAATCGATCTCAAATCTGATAAAACTGGCGGGCGGTATCAGCGCCTTCGGGTACTCGCAGCGGGTACAGCTCGAACGCGTCGAGAATCACGCGCAGCGGATCGCGCTCGATGTCGATCTGGGGGAGATTCGTACTGCGCGTTTCGTGGTTCACGACGGCGATCTGGTCAAGGTCTATCCGGTGCTGCCCGCCGAGCATGACATCGTCGTGATCCGCGGCAACGTCAATCGTCCCGGTAAATACCAGTGGCATCCGGGGATGCGGGTGTCCGATTTGATCGCCTCGGCAGAGGGCGTCTCGCCGCACACTTTTTTCAAGTACGCGTTGGTGCGGCGCAAGGAAGGCAAGGCCAGGACCGTGCGCCTGGTCGCGGTGGATCTCGGCGACGCGCTTTCCGATCAGGCCTCCGGTCCGGGCGATATCGCGCTTCAGCAGGAAGACGACCTGACTATCTACAGCGAGTCGCAGATGAAATATCTGCCGACCGTCGAGGTGATGGGCGAAGTTCGCAACCCCGGCTACTACGTGCTGAGCCAGGGGATGCACGTGAGCGATCTGCTCTATCTGGCGGGCGGCCTCAAGGACGACGCGTATCAGAAGCAGGCCGAGCTTGCGCGCACCCAGGTGGTCAATGGCGCCCACACCAGCCATACATTTATCGACGTCGATTTGCGCTCGGCGCTGAGCGGAGTTGATGAACATAACCCCGTGCTCGAGGCGAACGATCAGCTCTTCGTGCGTAAAGCCACCGACTGGCATCTGCCCTGGGTGGTTTACGTGCGCGGCCGGGTCGCGCGCCCCGGCCCCTACACGGTTCACGAGGGCGAGCGAATCGCCTCGGTGCTCGAGCGGGCCGGTGGCCTGATGCCGGACGCGTATTTGCCGGCCGCCATTCTGATCCGCCAGTCGGTCAAAGAGCTGCAGCAGGAGCGCCTTGATCAGGCACGCGGGCGCCTGCGCGAGGCGATCGCGCGCGCGCAACTGACTCCGACGGTCGCGTCCGCTACGTCGCCTACGGCTCCCGGCCAGCCGAACGAAAATTCGCAAGGCCTCGCGATGCTCCATCAGGTGCTGGAGCAATCCGAGGGGCAGCAGGCGCAAGGCAGGCTGGTGATCCATCTCAAGCCGCTCGATGAGCTTGCCAATTCTCCGGAAAATATCGCGATGATCGATCAGGACGTCCTGACGATTCCGCGCCGTCCCTCTGACGTGAATGTCCTGGGCGAAGTCTATAGTCCCAACGCGGTGGTCTGGAGTCCGGGACTCTCGGTGCGCGATTGCCTGAATATGGCGGGCGGTCCAACCGAAGGCGCGGACGCGGACCATACGATGGTTATCAGAGCGGACGGATCAGTCTGGACCGACGAGGGAATCAAGCACAGCAAGCGCTCGACGATGTTTCCGCTGCTGCCGGTTATCTCGGGCGGGCTGATGGACTCGAAGGTTGCGCCGGGCGACACGATCTACGTGCCGGAGCAGCTCATCTACACGAGCAAGCTCCAATACGCGTCCACGATTACAAGCATCATCGCGCAGTCGCTGAGCGGGCTCGCGATAGTGGGAATTCTGGCGGCGTCACTTTAGCGGGGTTGCTCGCGCGCCGCGCAGTGAGCGGGGCGAACGGTAGATTCATCGAGCGGGGGAGGAGAGCGTGCGGTACTGGGGTGGAAGCGTGCTGGTAGCGGCTGTGGCGGCGGTTGTTTTTACCACCGCGGCGCCGGTGCGCGCAGGCTCGGCCGCTGTCGGCGCCAACCTCGATGCCGAACCAAGAATTTCGCGCCAGGATTCCGAGCGTCTGATTCGCGCGGTGGCGCGGATGTACGATCTCGACCCCAGCCTGCTGGCCGCGATTGCGCGCGTGGAGTCGGGCGGCAATCCGCAGGCGGTCTCGCCCAAGGGTGCGGAAGGCATGATGCAGTTGATGCCGGCCACCGCGATCCGGTTTGGCGTGCTCGATCCATTCGATCCGGTCAGCAACGTGCTTGGCGCCGCGCGCTTTCTCGCTTTTTTGCGCAACTATCATCCGCGCAGCGACGGCTCCGCACCGAGCGTGATGACGCTGGCTGAAATGCTGGCGGCGTATAACGCGGGCGAGGGCGCGGTCGACAAGTATCGCGGCATCCCGCCCTATGCCGAGACCCAGCAGTATGT
>JBAPSR010000038.1:0-3706 GCA_049281755.1 Binataceae bacterium (SeqCode) | reverse complement strand
CCACACTTCGCGCCCCTACGCCCGGGATTTCTCGCCAGGTGTGCGAGCCCGATGCTTGTCGCCCAAATGATCGCGACAGCAAGTACTCGCTCGAAATGACGGATGATGTGGGCCACGGAGCTTTGCGGCGTGCTAGAAATGTTCCGAGAATCGACGAACCCGATGTTCTACCTCACGCTGCATGGCGAGACCGAATGGAACCGCGAACGCCGGTTCCAGGGACAACTCGATTCTCCGCTCACCGACCGCGGCGTCGAGCAGGCTCATCGGATGGGCGCCACCCTGCGCGAGCTTCTGGGCGATTCTACTGGATGCACCATTGTCAGCAGCCAGCTAGGCCGCGCGCGATCGACGGCGGAGATCATCTGCGAAGTTCTGGGGATGCCATCGAGTGTGATCGAAACCGATGCGCGCCTGGCCGAAATCAATCTGGGTTCATGGGCCGGCATGACGCGCGACGAAGTCGCCGCACGCTGGCCCGGCGTGCTGGATCAAAGCGGACGCTACGACTGGTACTTCCGATCTCCGGGCGGCGAGACGTTCGACGCGATCTCGTCGCGTGTGAGCCAGTGGCTTTCCGAGACTGCCAAACGCGAGCGCATGATCGCCGTTGCGCACGGCGTGACCAGCCGAATCCTGCGCGGACTATACGGCGGCATCGCTAAGGCGGCTGCGCTGGAGCTCGAGGTCTCGCGCGACGTGGTCTTCAGGCTCCACGACGGATCGATCGACCGAATCCCTTGCGAATGAGCTTGCGTTTTCGCGCGTCAGGAAAAGCTGGCACGCCCTCGTTTAATCCTTCCCCGTGAAGGAACGAGGAAGGAATCTGAAGGGGTGATTGACTGGTTTGCTGTGCTGGCCTAACCTCGGCGGTTTGCTAGACTGATCTCGTATCGGAAGTACCAGCACCGCATCCTGTACCGGCCGCATCCGGCTCTGACTTATGTTCGACACCCTTAGCGATCGCCTCGAAGGCGTCTTCAAGAAGCTCAAAGGCCAAGGGCGGATCACCGAGCGCAATATCGAAGATGCGCTGCGTGAGGTCCGCCTTGCGCTGCTCGAGGCCGACGTCAATATCAAAGTCGTCCGCGATTTCGTCGAGCATGTAAGAACCCGCGCGCTTGGCCAGGAGGTCCTGCGCTCGCTCACCCCGGAGCAGCATCTGCTGCGGTTCGTCTCGAACGAGCTGACCCAGGTAATGGGCGGGCAGGCGCGCGAGCTCGACCTCAAGGTCAAGCCTCCCGTCAAGATCATGCTGGTCGGGCTGCAGGGCGCGGGCAAAACCACTGCGGCTGCCAAGCTCGCCAAGTGGCTCAAGAATGAGCGCAAGCGGCATCCGCTTCTCGCCTCGACCGATATCTACCGCCCGGCCGCGATGGAGCAGCTGCGCGTTCTGGGCGCGCAGGTCGAGGTTCCGGTGGTCGAGAGCCGCGAGACCGAGGATCCGGTAGAGATCGCCTCGCGCGCGATGGCGCGGGCGGACGCTGGCGGCCACGACGCGATCATTATCGACACTGCGGGCCGTTTGCAGATCGACGAAGAGCTGATGGACGAGCTCTCGCGGCTCAAGGCCGCGCTGACTCCGCATCATATCGTCTTCGTCGCCGACGCGATGACGGGACAAGAGGCCGCCAACGTCGCGCTCGGATTCCATGAGCGGCTCGGGCTCTCGGGCGTGATCCTGACCAAGCTCGACTCCGACGCGCGCGGCGGTGCGGCGCTTTCGGTACGCGCGGTGACGGGCGCGCCGATTCTGTTCGTCGGCCTGGGCGAGAAGCTCGATTCGTTCGAGATTTTTCATCCCGACCGCCTGTCGTCACGGATTTTGGGGATGGGCGATGTGCTGACGCTGATCGAAAAGGCGCAAACTAACTACGATGCCACCAAAGCCAAAGAGCTGCAGCGCAAGTTCAAGAAAAATGAGTTCACCATCACTGACTTCGCCGAGCAGATGAGGGCGATCAAGAAGATGGGTTCGCTCGGCGATTTGATCGGGATGATCCCGGGGCTGAAAAAGCTCGCCGGTGCGGCCGACTCTGAGCAAGCTAACCTCGAGCTCAAGCGGATCCAGGCGATAATCGATTCGATGACTATCCAGGAGCGCGAGAATCACCTGATTCTGAACGGCAAGCGCCGCATCCGGATCGCGGCCGGCAGCGGGACTTCGGTTCAGGAAATCAACCGTTTCCTCAAACAATTCGACCAGACCCGCAAGATGATGAAGAAACTGACCAAGCTCGGCGCAGGAAAATCCATGATGCGCGGGATGGGCTTCGGGAGCTAGAATAGGAGATACGATGGCACTGGTAATCCGACTGCGCCGCCACGGCGGCAAAAAGAAACCCTTCTACCGGATCGTGGTGGCGGATTCGCGCGCACCGCGCGACGGCCGCTTTGTCGATCAGATCGGCACTTACGACCCGGCGTTTAATCCGCCGCGGGTCGCGATCAAAAAAGATCACGTCGATCGCTGGCTCAAGGTCGGTGCGAAGCCCAGCGACACTGTGAGGAAGTTGATCAAGCAGGTTTCTAACGCAGCGACCTCCGCCTGAAGCGACCCGCTGCAACGGGGCCAACCATGAAGGAGCTGGTTCAGTTCCTGGCGCAACAACTGGTCAATAATCCCGACGCCGTCGAGGTCAAGGAAACCCAGGGCGACACCGCCTCGGTCCTCGAGCTGCGCGTCGCCAAGGAAGACCTGGGCCGCGTGATCGGCAAGCAGGGGCGGACCGCCAAATCGATCCGGACGATCCTGAATGCGGTCGCGTCGCGCACTAATCGCAAGGTCGTCCTCGAGATTATCGAAGACAAGTAGCGCGCGATGGTATCGGCCGACCGGCCTTCGCGCCCGCCCTCGCCTTCGTCTGAGAAGCGGCCGCATCCTGAAGATAGCTCCGCCCGCGGCGACTCTGATCCTACGATGATCCGGGTCGGGCGGATCGCCGGCGCGCATGGCCTTTCCGGCGCGCTGCGGATGCGCCCAGACAATCCCGATTCCGAGGCTTTTGCCGATGCGGCGCGGCTCACACTCGAACTCGACGGCGAGCGCCGCGAATACGATCTGTTAGGCACGTCGCGAGTCGGCGGCGGAATGATCCGGCTCATCCTGGATGGCCTGTCCAGTGCTGATCAAGCCGAAGCGCTCAAAGGCGCAATCGTGATGATAGCGGCATCCGAGCTTCCGGCCGCCGCACCGGGTGAGTTCTATTACTATCAAGCCGTTGGATGCGAAGTCGTGCTGACCGACGGACGGCGCCTCGGCCTCGTCGAGGAGGTTTTATCCACCGGCGCCAATGACGTGCTGGTGGTCCGCGACGGCAAAAAGGAGATCCTCGTCCCGGTGATCGCCGACGTAGTCAAAGCGATGGACTTGGACGCGCGGCGGATCGTGGTCGAGCCGGTGCCGGGCCTCCTCGATTGATTCGGGAGGGTGTGCCGATGCAAATGGCGAGATTCCTTGCGACCCGTGCCACTCGGGTTGGCGTGCAGGACGCCATACGCATCGCCTGCTCGCTCTCGGAATGACATAAAAATCTGGAGCAGACACATACGAGGGGAGTGTCATTCCGAGCGCGAACTCTTCGCGAGCCCGGCATCGTGCAGATTGATTCGCGCGGCGCCGATCTCGAGGAATCTCGCCAGTTGCGCTAGCAGCCGGTTGGAGTCAGCTACGGAAAAAATCGGGCAGCGTGCTCGCTGGAGCACG
>JBAPSR010000037.1:0-4016 GCA_049281755.1 Binataceae bacterium (SeqCode) | reverse complement strand
GTGCCGGTGAATTTGTTGTCGCCTTGTTTGTAGTCTTCGCTCACGGGGGTTCCGAGGTCCTCGCCGACGTCTTCGGTTTCATCGGCGGAGAAGATGAACGGTTGAGTGCGCTCGATTCGGCCGTCGGCAACCTTTTGGCCGTTGACAAAGAGCTGGCCGGCGCCGCCCTTGCCGACTCCGCCACCATCGTAGTTGAACTCGAACTTAACCGTGACTTTGCCAGCGGGAAGTGCTTCTTTTGATTCGAGTGTGTAGCGCTCGCGGTCAAGCCAGTTGTAGCAGTACTTCAGCTTTCCATCCTTAACGTAGAGGCTCCAGCCGCCGAAACGTCCGCCCTGAGCGATGATCACGCCCTGCGCATTCTCTTGCGGCACCTCGAGGTCGGCGGTGATGATGTGCGAGCGATTTTTGATGTCGAGAGTCGCGTTCTCCAGCATCGCGGTCATCCCAGGATAGAGCGTCACCGAAGTCCGCCCCCACATCAGCGAAGGCCTACCCGCCAGCGTTGGCACAAAACGCTCGATCCGCCGATCGTCAAGCGGCAGGACGTTGTACTTTTCCGCTTCGGCGAGAAAGAGACGCTGAAGTTCGTGAAGCTTGTCCGGATATTTCGCGGCGAGATCCTGCGACTGGCTGAAATCGTCGTTGGTGTTGTAGAGCTCCCACTTGTCCTCGCTGAACCGGGGCGGCGTGCCGACGACGTCCCACGGTATGCTGTGCCGGGTCACCGCGGTCCAGCCGTCGTGATAGATCCCGCGATTGCCGAACATCTCGAAGTATTGAGTGGTATGGGTTGTCGGCGCTTTGGCGTCGGCAAAAGAGTAAACCATGCTCACCCCTTCCATCGGTTTCTGCCTGATGCCGTCAACGGTTTTCGGCTGCGGCAGTTTTGCGGCGGCAAGGATGGTAGGCGTGATATCGATCACATGATGCCACTGGGTGCGGATACCGCCGGCATCCTTGATACTCGCCGGCCACGAGATGACCATGCCATTTCGCGTGCCGCCGTAGTGCGACGCGACCTGCTTGGTCCACTGGAAAGGAGTATCGCCCGCGAGCGCCCATCCGACGGGAATGTGCGGAAAACTGTTCGGGCCACCGATATCGTCGAGATGGGCGAGGATGTTTTGAGTTGTATCGTCAGCCCCATTAAACGCCGCCATCTCATTGAGAGTCCCAAGCAGGCCGCCTTCCGCGCTCATGCCGTTGTCGCCAGCGATATAAATAACAAGGGTGTTGTCGCGGACTCCCAAGTCTTTGAGAGTATCAATCAATCGTCCAATCTCGTGATCGGCGTACTCGCCAAAGCCGGCGTAGTTTTCCATCAGCCGCGCGGCGACCTTCTTCTCGTCGGCGCTTATCTGGTCCCAGTGCGGAACACTCGCGGGCCAGGGCGCGAGACGGGTTGTTGCGGGCACCACGCCGAGCTGCTTTTGGCGCGCCAGCGTCTCCTCGCGATACTCATCCCATCCCTCATCGAACTTGCCCGCATACTTGTCGCGCCACTGCTTGGGCGTGTGATGCGGTGCATGCAGAGCGCCCGGCGCGAAGTATACGAAGAATGGCTTGTCCGGCGTCATCGTATGCTGGAATCGCATCCAGGCGATCGCCTGGTCGGTCATATCGGTCATGAAGTTGTAGCCGGGCGTATGCGGAGGTTCGACGTGCGTCACGCCGTCGAAAATTAGCGGCGCCCACTGATTGGTTTCGCCGCCCAGAAATCCGTAGAATTTTTCGAAACCGTCGCCGATCGGCCAGCGAGTGAAGGGTCCCGAAACGCTGGTCTCCCAAACTGGGGTCTGATGCATCTTGCCGAAGGCCGCAGTGTTGTAGCCGTTCAACTTGAGGATTTCGGCCACGGTGGCCACTTCGTTGAGGCGCATGCCGGTGTTTCCGGGGGCGCTGGTTGCCAGTTCCGTTATCGATCCCATCCCCACCGAATGATGATTGCGGCCGGTGAGAAGCGCCTCGCGGGTTGGCGAGCAGAGCGCGGTGGTGTGAAATTGGGTATAGCGCAGGCCCTCCTTTGCGAGCGCGTCCATCGTGGGCAGGTTGACGCCGCCGCCGAAAGTGCTCGGCGCGCCGAAGCCGATATCGTCGAGCAGAATTACGACCACGTTGGGCGCACCCTCGGGCGGCCGAAGCAGCTTGATCGGCGGAAACTTTGCGTCGCGCGCGTCCAGCGGAACTTTGCCTGGATATTTGTATTGCGTGTCAGGTATCGGCAGCTGAGTGCGATCGATTTGTTGCGCCCAGGCCGGACCGATCCTCGCCGTGATCACCAGGCACAACGCCGCTCCCAGAACCAGAAACAACAACCTTCCGATCTTCGTCATTGGAGCTCCTCTGATCTTGATCGTAGAGGCAACGAGCGATGGGTTCGTTTGCGCAAGCCGTGAACCCAGCTATTCATAGCCGAGGGTTGTTCGTGTCGCTATGCCTTCGCGGACGGCGGAGTCGCTTCCACAACTCAAGTTTCCGTAGTCGCTATCCGGGGCAGGAACACATCCCGCGAGAATGACTTGGTTGGGATGATGCCTATGAGATCCGAGCGGGTATATCGGACTTCGATTTCACTCTTAAGCGATCCGCCGTGGACGGATGCTCCAATCCCGTCGGCTGATCGAATTCAGACCTATTCGCTATACGCGGGACCAGGCCAACGTAGTTGAATATTCAGTTGATGTCCGTGTTCCAGGACGTATTGCTATTTTGCTTTGAGCTCCGTCAGACGCTGTGGAATACGCTCGGCCCAGTAGTCCATGGCGTTCTGAGCGTCGCCCCATTGGAACGACGCGGCGCCTTTGAGGCCCATACCGCCGGCGCGCTGATCGACCGCCTCGGCCAGCAGAGCGCCGCTGACTGAATCGGTTACTTTCATCTCGGCTTCGGCCGAACCCACGAACGCGTAGCTGTCGGTCGCCAGCGACTGAGCCAGGTTGAGCACGCGAGCCTGCGGAACGATTACCGAGACGGTGCGGAGTCCCGGGACTGCCGTGGTCGCGTCCATCAATGCCACCCGCAATATCAGGACGCCGGGCCCCGGTTGATTTACCAGAGTGAAGCTTTTGGAGAGATTGGTCTGGAGCGCGTTATAGAAGTACTCGGTCAAAACCTGCTGGTCCGCGGCGGACACCTTCGAATCGGCGGCCGCCCAGAACTCAACCGGCATCAGCTGTATTTTTGTATAGCTGCTCCATTGAGCGGCGGGATCTACCCAGACCAGCGCAGCGCCGCCCTCCGGTCCGGGAGCCAACTTGGCCGCATCAGGGCCGAGAAATCCGGTAACGGAAGAAGGCAACGGCCCCCCCGACTCGAGCGCGTGCGCCGCCGCCGGCTTGCTTTCGACGGTCGTCGAGCATCCGGGCAACAAGCACAACAGCGCGATGCCGGTTGCGACCAGCATCGGGCGAAAGGACACCACTACAATCCTTTTATTGATGATTTTATTGATCATCATTCGGTTCTCCCGACTCAGTATCTCAAATGATTTCCCGAGAGTTTCATGGCGTCTGAGGTTCCTTGTCAAGAGATCTTCTGTAAATCAGACGTTGGTCTGACGATTGACAGTGCATTTTTTCTTTCTCAATTGCGATGGGCGAAACTGAGACCAGTCCTACAATCAAACCACCAAGCCACCAAGATATCAGGAGAGCCACGAAGGCGGGCGAGGAAAAAGAAAGCGGGCCCTTCCTGGTGGAAGAGCCCGCTTTCGGTTTTCGCTTGCCGGAATGCCGGCAGCTAGTTCAGAGATTCATGCACGCTTAGAACGAGGCCGCGCGCACCATCGCGTCGGTGGTGAAGAAGGAACGATCCACCGCGCCCATGTTGATGTACCAGCATTCGCGTTCCGGCGTCTCGATGCCCGGCAGATAGCACATCGTGGCCAGGCCGGACTGCACATCGGTCGAGACCGCGCCGACAACGAACGAACGCTTGAAGGGATAGATTGCGACCTTCGCATCGGGAACCGGACGGTCGCGCGTAGCCAGCCAGTAGATGTGGCTGCGGAAGAG